>JAGLDN010000186.1 GCA_023145575.1 Psychromonas sp. | reverse complement strand
TGATCCCTAGAAAGAAAAACTCAAAAGTGGGAAATGCTGATATTGACTGGTGTTTATACAAATATAGGCACTTAGTTGAAAACGCCTTTGCAAGGTTGAAATATTTTAGGGCAATAGCCACTCGATACGATAAACTAAAGATTCATTTTGAAAGTATGCTCGCACTAGCTTGCTCAATGATTTGGTTGCCAATGTGAAAGATCAACAGCCCCTAGCCGACAACACTTCAGTTCAACAGATCTAGCAACTAATTTCCCATAGGAAGTTAACTGATAACTATAAATATTATTAACAATAAGCTCATCAAGCTGGTTTTTTTAAGCAATCGAGGCATTGTGATTTTACAAGCTTTGATAAAAATGGTATCACAAATATTGCAGTGCTGATTTTCAATTGGTCTATCATAATCTACACCAATATGGCAAAGTCTTTGCAGGCAATAAAGACATTCAAGCAAATTTAAATTCTAAATTTATCTTGTTATGCCACATGCCCACAATTAAAACAATGAAAACTATTTTGAGGCGGAATAGCAATGCTTGCACATTCTGGACAAGTATCAATATAATTGAGGCCACTAGAATGACAACTTGAACATTGGCGCACTCTATTAAAATGTTATTTATTTTCTAACCAAAGTTTATGTTTTATCGCCATTAAAAATGAGTTTTCGTCTTCAACATCGCCATCCCAACATGTCAATAAAGGGAAACTATATAAATAGGACTTATCAGGTTGTTCTAGAGGTACCAGCGCACAATCGTATAACCAAAGATAATCAAGCAATTTAGGCCTTCCATCACGAGCAGATTTTAACTGCGTAACATCAGTGACTAACTAAGATAATCCATGATATAAAATAATTGTATTGCTCTTGTGGTTTTCGATCTAATACCAATTACAATAACTAGATTTTCTATTTCACGGCTTAAAGTAACCTACTGCCACGTTACAAGTTTAATAAATATAATAGTAGCTTATATAAGCATGCGTCATGTGTTAATCTAGTTTCCTGCGTAAAATTTAAATTGCATACTTAATGTAACTTGCATAAAGATCACAAAGATAATTATGATAATATACCCATGTGACGTAAAAGTTAAACGTAAGCAAAACAAATTTTACCAAGCCACTGGACATAAAATTTGTTTCTCGATGATTAACTGTGTTAATCAGCAAAAATTAATTTTATGCCTCGCGTGTGCACAAAATTTGAATTGCTAGCTTTGCATTGTATGGTGACTTCGTTATAAACTAAATATTGTTTTATGCTTATCTCTCTTTATTGACTAGTACTTACTCAATAACTGATCCTGCATAGTAAACTAAAATTCCAGATGAAAAACTGTTAAAGTATCGCTATAAATAAAAATAAACAAATTTTTGGGCTTTATATTGATTACCATATAACTTCATTCAACGATACAACAGTAACTGGCTTATCGAATCTTCTAAATGGAGACATTAGTCACGATCAAATTACTCGTTTCTTATCCCACTAACAGTTTACTTCGGCTGATTTGTGGCTAAATGTAAAAAAGAGATGCGTAAAATTGAGCCTGATGATTTCGTTTTAATCTTTGATGATACAGTTCTCTCTTAACCATTTTCGTATGAAAATGAGCTTATTAGTTTGTATTTTGATCATACTGTTGGTCGTTCAGGGCAGGGGAAAACTTACTAAATTGTATTTATCATTCTGAGTAATCAAGGATCCCTGTAACCTTTAAGCTGATTACAAAAGAGATTCAATACTCAGATATTGCGACATAAAAACTAAAAACAAAGTGCAGTACCATTAAAAATGAGGACTTAATATTAATACTTAAAGCATGCATGCATAATCACTTGAAATGGCGACACGTGTTAGATGACAGTTGATTTTCATCAATTGGCAATATAATATTTATTCATTAAAAAATGAAAAAACATTTTATGATCGCATTAAAAAGTAACCGTTTAATTACGTTAAGAAGTGAAGATAAATTACAAGGGCGTTTTCATTGGATTGAGCAGAAACGCCGATCTGAAGTTGGGTAAAAGCAATGGATGTAGCATTTCTTTTACATCGACAAATGTTTAAACATATAAATGTGATAAATGAATATTATATTTGATCAATACTGGCGTTAAGCTTGATAAACAGTCAATTGAAACAAGCTATCAAAAATTATGGAACGTTGAGGTTTTTCATAAAAATATAAAATTAAGCACAGCACGCGCAAATTCACCTGCGCAAACAAAAAATACACAGGGTCACCCTATTTTCATGTCATTGATTGTTACAGTAAAATTAGAGTGTCTAAACATTTAAAAACGATTAACAACGTTCGGTTTAAAAAGGAAGTTTTATATCAAAGTATAAAAAGCAGCAATTGAACCCTAGCATCACGAACGGCATTCAACTGCGTAACATCAATTAATAAATTGCAATTTCAAAAAATAAAAAAAGGTCAAATGAAAACACCCCAAAAAATACAACCATTAATCGATGATGGTTTAGTTGATACCGTATTAAAACAATTAATGAGCGGTAAAGAAGCTACAATTTACGTTGTGCAATGTGGAGGATCTATCCGTTGTGCAAAAGTTTATAAAGATGCAAATCAACGAAGCTTCAAAAAGGCAACGTTATATAATGAAGGACGAAAAGTGCGTAATGGGAGACGTGCACGAGCAATGGATAAAGGATCGAAATATGGGCGACAACAGCAAGAAGAAATTTGGCAACATGCAGAAGTTGACGCACTTTATAAATTAGCAGAGGCTGGCGTTCGAGTACCTAAGCCTTTTGGTTGTTTCAATGGTGTTTTATTAATGGAGTTGATGACTGATGAAGATGGTTTTGCCGCGCCTAGATTAAATGATGTCAGTATGTCTAAAGATCAAGCCATTGAAGATCATTTAGAAGTCATAGGATATATCGTACGTATGCTTATAGTTGGCATAATTCATGGCGATCTTTCAGAATTTAATGTATTAGTTGATGAGTGGGGACCTATTATCATTGATTTGCCACAGGCGGTTAATGCATCAGGCAATAATAACGCCAAGAAAATGTTTTTGCGTGATGTTAATAATATGAAAATTTACTACGGAAAATTTGCACCTCAACTATTACAAACGACCTATGGTGAAGAAATTTGGGCGTTATATCAAACAGGTTTACTCACTGAAGATGTAAAACTTACAGGAAAATTTAAATCGGAAAAAATGACAACCGATCTCGCGTCTGTACTTGAGGAAATAGAGGCAACTCGCATCGAACATGAAAGGAATGAAGAAAGAATTAAATTATTTAAAAAATAGTAACGAATACATACCCATGTAAAGCAAAGATGCAAAGTTCGATCGGTAAAATTGCAACAAGGTACGAGGCATAAAATGACCCATTTGGAGATTAACTACGTTAATCTCCAAATGTCGAATTAAAATAAAGGCTTTCATTCCTAACGAGTCGCTCTAAGTCGAAATTTGATAACAAGATAGATTGGTGTAAGTGTCCCTGCACTGTGGAACACAAGCATTTTGAAGTAACACGGGTATCAAATTAATTAAAGGATTAATTAATAGACTAAATTAAAGGACTAAATTAAATGGCAAAGATTGTGAAGGCAAAAGTTGCTCCACAAATATCCAAAAAATTATTTATATTTTTAGTTATTATGTTATTTGCAGTAATAGCCAGTATCTATATATTTACCAATAGTAACATAGATCATGGTGCCTTGTATCGTGCTCATCCTAACGATAGATCATTAAAGGGTAAAACAGCCAGTCTAAATAATAAAAGTAAAACGTTAACCGTACTTACTTGGCTAGATGACGAAGACTATTTAAGTAGATCTGGAACGCCAAACGACTTGGAGCTCCAATATTTAAAACAATTTGCAAAAGAAAAAAAATTAACGTTTAAAAAAATACAGATCCCTATCTTTTCTGATCTAATTCCTGCCTTGCTTGAGGGAAAGGGAGATGTTATTTCCGCCAACTTAACCGCCAGCAAATCCCGAAAAAAACAAATTAATTTTACCAATACTTTATATAAAACACATGAATATTTATTGAGGGGGAAAAAGACTAAAGCATTAAAGAAATATACTGACCTAAACAATCGTACTGTTTTTATTCAAAAAGGAAAAAGTTACGAACAAACAGCACAAGCCTTAAAAAGAGCATATCCTAAATTGAAGATTAAATATTTTACTCATAGCTTAAGTTATGATGAAATTTATAATAAATTAGCATCAGGAGAATTTGACTTAACAATTCAAGATGGAAATTTAATTATAGCGGCCCTTAACTATCGTAATGATATAAAACGAAGCCTTCAAGTAAGTAAATGGCGACATATTGCTTGGGGCATTGCACCTAAAAATAAAAAACTCCTCAATGAATTAAATACTTTTTTAAAAGCACAGCAACCTAATAAAAGCTCTTCCATAATGAAAAAAAATGAGAGTCAATGGCAACACATAAAAAAAACTAAAATAATACGTTTTGTGCTACGTAATAATCTGTCTTCTTATTATATTGCCCGTGGTCAATTACGAGGTTTCCATTATGAACTCATTAAACGTTTTGCAAAGGATTATAACTTGCGCTATGAGATCGTCGTTGCACCAAATAACTCTTCTTTATTGAGCTATGTTGTTGATGGAAAGGCTGATATTGCATTGGGATTTTTTACACCAACGCAAAAGAGGAGGGATGAAGGCATCATATTTTCAATTCCTTATCATTACGCAACAGAATTAGTGATTGCAAATGTATCTCACCCTTCCATTTCTTCGACAAGTGATCTCCATGGTAGTGATTTTTATTTACGAAAATCAAGTTCTTATTGGGAAACTGCTTTGGCTTTAAAAAGAGCTGACAATACAATTCACCTCCATGCAATTTCCGATGGTGAAGATACTGAAGAGATTATTAAGAATGTTGGGTTGGGAAAATATTCACTCACTATTGCAGATGATCATATCTTTAATATTGAAATGTCTTTCCGAGATGATATTAAATCATTAATCTCACTAGGAAACCCTAAGTCTCAAGGTTGGGCTATAAAGAAAGGAAATAATCAATTACTTAGAAATGTAAATAACTTTGTTAAAAAATATGACAGAAGTTTATTTTTTAATGTCATTTATAATAAATATTTTAAAAATTTTAAAAATTTAAAAAAGCAATATACAAGGTATGCGATTCAAAATAAAACGGGAAGACTTTCTCCTTATGACAAAATAGTCAAAAAGTATGCACTAATCTACAAATTTGACTGGCGTATATTAATCTCTCAAATGCATCAAGAAAGTCGCTTTAATCCAAGAGCCGAATCAATGTCTGGAGCAGAGGGGCTATTCCAAGTAATGCCAGATACTGCAAAAGAATTAGGAATAAATAACATAAAAAATCCTGAACAGGGTATAAAGGCTGGTATTGCCTATATGAACTGGCTTAGAAAACGAATGCACATAAATGAAGTTCACCAAAATCAGCTTATTTGGTTCACACTTGCTTCATATAATGCAGGCGCAGGACATGTCCGTGATGCAATGATCTTGGCAGAGAAAAAAAAATGGGATCCTGATATTTGGTTTAATAACGTTGAGCGCGCAATGTTGTTACTTTCAAATCCAAAATTTGCAGACCAAGCTCGTCATGGTTATGTCAGAGGAGAAGAGCCTGTACACTACGTACGAGCAATCAGATTACGCTATGAAACCTATCTCAATATAGAAAAGGCGGTTAGTCATATCAACCATATTCAAAAAAGAGACACGTTGCACTCAAGTCAAGTAACGTCAAAATCTGTTACCAACAACATGCACGAGCGTCAGTAGACACAACACTCCTAAGGTTAAATGATCACTCCCTTGAAGGTTATGTCTAACAAAGTTGATTTCAAGTTAGTGACTACTTGGCGCACAGTGAAGATCTCTTTCTTTTAACCTATTATATGAAAAACACGACTAACTAGTTTTACGCCTTTGATTTTTCTCGTAAGATTGGTGGCAGCCTCAGAAACTTCATTCGTGACGGAGCCGATTAAAAAAACCTCGCCTTTTTCTGTGATGACTTTAATATGAAAAGCATTAACTAAGTTATCGTATGCAAGTTTTGCTTTAACACTCGCTGTTATCCAACTATCAGTAACTTCGACTAAAAAATCTCTTGGTTTACCAATTCGCAATTCATTATAAATACCTTTTACACCTTTAATGGTCGCTAATTGCTTATCTATTTTATGCATTACATCAGCGTTTTTAGCTTGGCCAACAAGTAAAATGTAGTGATCCCTAGTTATTATATTAAAGTGAAGATCTTTTTTATAAATACCGATTTCATTAATGTGATCTAACACTTGCAATGAAAGGTTATCATCACTAATTTGTTGTTGTATTGAACTATTATTACTGAGAAGACCATTAGAGCAAGCTGCTAGTAATAAAGGTAAAGTAAACAGGAATAAGATATTAAATTTTTTCATTAGTGTCTTTTTATGTTTTTTGAGAATTAGATTTAATACCAATGAGACGTAAATATGCAGTATGGATATATACCCATATAGCGCCCAAGTGCATCATCATTAATATACTTAGCTTCAATGTTAGGGCCAATAACGCGCTCTAATACTCTCCATGAAAAATATACACTAACATATGAAGATTACGACCAGTGAAGCTCCGTTGTTCATCATTACTACATAGCGTTGACCAAAAATTACTTTTCTACCTTTTGGATATACAAGTGCAAAGTCAATGATTTTTGCTGAACCAATTCATTGCACAATTGAGCAAATAAACCCTCATGATCAAGTAATTTTATATCAGGAGTGATCATGATTTATCTCTTGCAAAAAGAGAGAAATATGCCCATGTTACTTCAATCTACCACATCAGATACGAATTCGAAAACAGCATTGCTTTCAGCAATCGAAAAGCAAACGATTACCAAAGATAATATTTGACAGATTGAATCTTACACCTTATACCAGTTACAATAAATAGATTTTCTATTTTACTGCCTAAAATAACTTACTTATGCATTATGCGTGTCGTAAATATAACAAACAGTTACATCAACTTACGCCTTGAATTAAGCTGTTTTTCAGCGTAAAAATCAGATCACATACTTAAAGTAAATGGTATTAATCTGCTTAGCGAGTACGCGGATAGCATCCCAACTTTACATTACTGGGTTAACAACCTAAATCCGTAAAACTTACCTCAAGTATAAAAGCTTAGCTAAGCTTATGCCTATCAATGTATTTTGAAGTAATTTGACTAATCCTCATCAGCCGATAAATTTTCCAATCCCCACTTGTAAAGATCATTTTTTTTTAAATTATGTATTTTCGCAGTCAACGCTGCCGCTTTTTTGAGCGGAAGTTCTTTTTTTAATATTTTTAAGGTAGTTAATCCCGTTTGTGGGATAGCTTGCTGTTTTTCACATCCTGCTATCATCAGTACAAACTCACCTCGGCAATGATCCTCATCTTGTTTTAACCAATCTAGCATTTCTCCGGCGGGCAAATGATAAAAAGATTCAAAGATCTTCGTTAGTTCCCGCGCAATCACTAATTTTCTCTTAAAACTAAGTACCTTTACAATTTTCTCACAAGTATCGATAATGCGCCTTGGGGATTCATAAAAAACCATCGTACGCGGCTCTTCAATCAATGATGTTAATTTGTCTAATTTTGCTTTTTCTTTTACAGGAAAAAAACCTTCGAATAAAAATCGATCCGTCGGCAATCCAGCAGCACTTAATGCTGTAATAGTCGCACATGCACCAGGTATTGGTACAACATCGACACCCGCCTCTCTACATTGATTCACCAAATGGTAACCAGGATCACTAATTAATGGTGTACCCGCATCTGAAATTAATGCAATAGATTGGCCTGCTTTGATTTTGTCAAGCAAAACGTTAGTGCGTTTCCTTTCATTATGATCATGCAGCGGAAGCATAGTCCGTTTAATTTGATAGTAACTTAGCAACTTTCCACTATGGCGCGTGTCCTCAGCTGCAATCAAATCAACTTGTTGCAATATTTCAATGGCGCGATATGTAATATCACTCATATTACCAATCGGCGTTGCAACAATATATAGTTTTGCAGGAAGCTTTGTTGAAAGTGATGTTTTTTCAGACATATAATCGCTCAATTAATAAATAAAATTGTTTAATAATGGAAGTGATATTATACTATACTCCTTTGACTTCAATATGCTTTATCTGGCTTTAACTGAGTATCAGATCAAGGTAAAACATTTCGGCCATCAACGATTAGCGGAACTTGTCGCTTGCCTTTCGCATTAACAAAAAAATATTAATTATTAGGTCGTGATCATCTTTTCGCATGTTTTAGCGAAACACAGTCTTTTGAGCATTGCGCCACAAGCCTTGCCAATTTACACCACTTTATTTAGGTCGGTATCAACTTAAAACGAGTCGTTAACCATAAAATCTTTCTTTTAATTCGATCTTAGAAAATTAACGACCTTAATCATAGAACTTCAAATTTTATGTCGAGTACCTTGCCACAACTTGCCGATCTTATACCCATGTGGGGCAAAATGCCTCGCAAGGCTCAAGTTAGATGATCATAGCGAGGCGTAATATTAGGTAATTGTTGTTCAATTTTCGATTATTGTAACGCAGTTTTGGTTTTCGAGCTTGTGCCCACAGGGCAAGGCAACGAGTACCAAGCCGCGTTGTTATAAAATCTCTATGTAGAATAACTATTTAGGAATTAAAGTCTTTATTTTAATTTTCCTTGCTGAATTTACACATTGAAGTAACATGGGTATATGTTGCATATTGAGGTAACATGAATAATATATCCACAAATGAATTAAAATTGCTTTGTCAGGCACTCAATCGAAAGTCACAAGGTTCAATATGTGACCTGTCAGCGATTAGCCGGGCTAGTAATCGGTCGTTAATTGCACAAGTCGTTAATCGATTAATCAAACAAAAAGATGTTAATTATTAAATAATTATTCTCTTTCGCTTGCTGGAAGAAACTACCTTTTTGGTCAATAGATACCGAGCAGATCTTCAATGCTCAATTTACCTTGCTGATTTTGCATTTAGAAGTATCATGGTATACTCCCTTGTTACTTCAAAAGACTTTATCAAGTATTGGGTAATAGCAAACGAATTAATAAAACTATCGCATTGGGGATAGTTGGTATAACAACAAGGATGCAACCTTTGAATGCTTTAATTTTTATGAAACAGAACTTCCGCTTTTTTGCCTTATCCTTATTGGCATTACCATTGACGGCATGTATTTCAATGTACTCTAATCAAAATGCACCACCACAATTATTTTCACACCTTGAATATGATTCTAATTTTTATTTATACAAAGATCAACTAGAAGACAAAAACAACCATCATATTGAATGGCGAATGGCTGCATTACAGGCAAGCATTCAAGAATCGAGATTTACACTCGCCCAAAAATTAATAGACACCCTACAAAAAAATTTAAATGCACTAAAAATAACACCTAAAGTCCTCGCGAAGAAAAGCGAGTTATCACTGTTAATTATTGATTATAACTATAAACAAGGAAATTTTAAAAATGCAAAAACGTTAATAGATAAAATTGATGCCAGATATCTACCTGATATTGCCTTTACCCATTATTTGCAGATTAGTATAGCACTCCAAGTTGCTTACAAAGAAAACCAAGAAGCAGTAAAATCTTTATTTACTTTATTACCACGGCTCACCGATGATGCAATAATCCAAAAGTATAACGATTTACTACTTGATCAACTTGCTTTGCTTCCGACAATAGATTTACAAGCAACACAAACAACAAATAATAAAGCTGGATGGTATGCATTAGCACTTGTTTACCAACGCTACAAAGTTCGTCCTTTTAAATTACAAGATGCAGTCCAGGCTTGGCGTATAGCCTACCCCAAGCACAGCTTGCTCAAACATATGCCAATTCAAGTGATGAACTTCCCAAAATTTACTCAATATGCTCCTAAAAATATTGCTGTCTTATTACCTTTAACAGGTGTTTTAAAAGCGGCGGGAGAGGCGGTTCAATATGGTATTAGTCATGCTTACTATCATCAACTCATATACAAAAAGGATGAAGACTCGTCACCAACATTACATTTCATCGATACAAACGGCGCTACAGATGAAGAAATCCTTAATAAACTCAAGACACTTAATATTGACTTTGTTATTGGTCCGTTACTCAAAAATAGAATTAACTCTCTACTGCCTAAAATTAAAGACACACCAGTCATTATTTTAAACGCTTTTCCTGATCCAAAATCAAATATAAAAATAAATAAAAAAACCATTTTAACGGCAAAAGATAACAATAATAAAGACGCCAGTGACGAGCAACAAACAAATGATTCAAATCACTTTTCGTTGACATTGTCACCTGAAGAAGAAGCACGACAAGCCGCAACAATTATGCAATTTGATGGATATAAACATATATTAATTATTGCACCTCAAAATGATTATGGAAAACGTGTTGTCGATGCATATAGTAAGCAATGGGATGTAAATCATAGCGCTTTACCGTATCAAGCAATTGAAGCGCATTTTTTCAAAAATAAAGCGGGATTTTCAAAATTTATTAACGATGCAATGCTAACAAATAAAAGTAAGGTCCGTATTGCACAAATAAAATCAATTACCGATCTAAAACTAGAATCTAAAGTACGCAGTCGACGCGATATTAACGCAATTTACATCGTCAGTAAACGGAGTGAACTTATTTTATTAAAGCCGTTTATTAATATCTCAATTAGCCCTTTTGCATCGCAAATTCCGTTATATGCAAGTTCCCGCTCTCATAGTGCAGATATAACACACACTCAAAACAAGGAGCTTGCGGGTCTTAGCTTTTCAGATAATAATTTTTTATTAACTAATAATTTGAAAATAAGCGAAACAGAAAAACGCCTTTTAAAAAATGATAGCTATGCAGCATTGCGTTTAATGGTATTAGGCAATGATAGCTACCAACTTATATATGAAGTCAAGTCACTTAAATACATTAAAGGCTTTTCATATAATGGGTTATTAGGTAAATTAACACTCGATAAAAACAACAACATTCTGACTAAATTTGGTTGGGCAAAATACTCAAAAGACGGTCAATTAATTGAAATTAACACGCCTACTGCAACCGAGTAATTCTCAAGGCGTAAAAGCTGAAAAACAAGCCTTGTTATTTTTGGAGCAGCAAGGCTTATCATTGATCTGTCAAAACTACCTGTGTAAAGCAGGTGAAATAGATATAATCATGCTTGATGCTGAAACGCTTGTCTTTATTGAAGTTCGCTTTCGTAAAAATAGTCATTTTGGTGGCGCACTTGCTTCTATTACAGCAGCAAAGCAAAAAAAATTAATTCGCACTGCTCGACATTATTTGTCTCAACTCGATAACGAACCTTATTGCCGTTTTGATGCAATTGCAATTGACGGATTAACAAATACCCCACAATGGATTAAAAATGCATTTCAAGCTGATTAATACACCCATGTCACCTCAAATTGTTTTGTTAGGCGCCAGATCGAATGTCAGATTAAAGTTCAACATACCACTCAGCGGGCCTTTTATGGCTTGAATTTTAACAGAATTTGCATACCTGACTTTTCACCTTTGCGTCGCATGGACTAATTGCACAAAATCAGTTAGTAATGAGGCGGGCGCATATCAACTTGATCACGTCCTTCACCATCCATTCCTGCATCATCAGGATCTGCCTCTTTAACTTTGCTCACCAAGTAAGTGATTTTCTCTGAGAGCAGTTTAAACTTAGTCTGTAAATCAAACATTTCATCATTTAAGGTTTCGATAATATCTTCTTGAAAGGAAACTTTCATTTCTAACTGTTCAATGCGGTTTTGCGTGCTCATGAATAAACACCTCCATAGATGCTTTTTTTATTTTTATTTAGAGAACTATACCCATGTGACGTAAAGATGCAAGGCTAAATCATGAAAAGCGCAATAAGAAAAACCCTCTAACAGTGTAAATTATGAGCTAAAAAGCTGATAAAATTCAGCATTAATTTTCGTTTAATGACTCTTTTAGGGGCTGTTGATCTTTGTTTTATTTTACTCAAAGAAATATTTTGTTAGAGGGAGTGAAAGGTGAACTCGTATAATTCACTTCACGAAAAACAAAAACAACGAGAGCACCATGCTCCCGATTTATGCTCACTGATGAACTATAGTCGAAGCTGAAAGTCATTTTTCTTGAAGATAGAGTTTATACCCATGTGACGTACCTGAAAACTTTGGTTTATGGAATACGATTTATCGCCGATTTATCCTTTGGTCAATGAAAGGGATATTAATGAGGTTATTCAAATCGTTAGCTATTGATACTGATACTGATACTGATACTGATACTGATACTGATACTGATACTGATACTCAATGGAAGTTTATAGATGGTAGTTATGTTAAAGCTCACCAGCACGGGACAGGGGCCGCATCTATACCCATGTGACGCAAAAATGTTTTAGCAGGCTCATGCTAGATGATCAGAACAAGGCACAATATTAGGCAATTGGGCTGAGTCGAGGTGGCAATACAAGTAAAATTCATTTGCCTGTCAAATTTATTGTTACAAGCGGGGAAGTACATCATAATAAAGTTGCTAATTAACTGATTGATTTATTGCCTCAAGCTGATTTTATTATTGCAGACAAAGGCTATGACAGTGAAGAAATTAGAGATAAAGTACTAAGCGTAATTCAAAACCAATAATACCAATAAAGAAAAACTCAAAGACAGGCACCTAGTAGAGAATGCATTTGCATTTTAGATTATCAGACGTCAACTACCTTGG
>JAGLDN010000185.1 GCA_023145575.1 Psychromonas sp. | reverse complement strand
CAAGGTAGTTGACGTCTGATAATTGGCTCTGCTTAAGAATGAGAAATCAGCTCAAATGAATAAAAAAATCAAGCGTTTAACCACAGGATAAGATCAGAAATACTCAAAGAAAATATTAACAATTGGGTTGTAGCAATCAATATCTTCGCCAATTTCAATTTAAGATAAAATGTAATTTTACGCTCTATATGAATCAATCACTTACAGAATAAAAAAATTGCCTAAATGAGCTGGCTTTAGTTTGGCGAAGGTATTGAGCAATAATTGTATATTTACAAACCATTTGTCCACCATGCGTATAGCTTCTCTTGCAGATCATATAAAAGATATTTCGGGTTACATCATAAATCAATGAGCCATAGAAAACAGCCTGCACTAGGTTTTAGATGTTACATATAGAGAGGATGAATGCCAACTTTATGCTCAAGATGGCAAACGAAACTTATGTACATTTAGAAGGACTTTATGAATTTTATTAAAGAAATTAATTTTCAAGACAGTGTCGCGGGAAAAATACGAAAAGCCAATTGGGATCAAAAATTCAGATCTCAAACATTGCGTGGTTGACATTTGAGCAACGCATGATCACGCCCAGGGTTAAAGAGTCAGATGTGGTGAAATTTTATCAAGTAGACTTTGTCCGATCCCTTCAACTTTTTTTAGCGATTTAAGATCAGTAAAATTACCATGTTTATTACGGTAATCAACAATTGCTTGTCCTTTTTTCGATCCAATACCCTTGAGCGATGATGACAATTCCTTAGCACTCGCTTTATTGACATTAATTTTTCCATCAACAACTTTTTTTACGTTATCTGTATTTTTCGCGACAGCAATCGCAGGCGTTACAAAGAGAGGCATAAACAATAACCCAACCAAAACTAATTTTTTTAAAAGCTTAATAAACATTATTAATCCTCCATCATTGAATGTTTGTTTGCAAAAAATGTATCACTGATTTCACAATCAGTCTATTTTGCTACTGAGCGAATGCGTTGATAACATACCGCATAAAATTTAAAAGACCAATCAGGTAGCTTGTTCTTATTGCATGTTAATTTTATTTTCCAAAATGTTAGAAGCATACCAAAAAATCATCATAACATAAATAAAAAATACGGCAAAATATTATTATAACAATTTTAATTTGATAAATAATTTAATTTTTGAATTTCGAAACAACGTTTTTACCTTTATTTTCTAATTACATAACTAATGTTACGCAGCAAGCTAAATTCCATACGAAAAACTATTAAAGTATCGCTATGAATAAAAACAAACAAATATTAAACCTTTATGTTGATCACCTTGTAACTCAATTTGTTTTACTATCCAAGATCAACTGGCTTATCAAATCTTCTAGATTGAGATATTAGTCACGATCAAATGTATCACTTCTTACCTTACAAACAGTTTACTTCGGCTAAACTGGGGGGGAAATGTGCATAAAGAGGTGCGAAAAATTGAGTCTGATGATCTCGTTTTAATCTTTAACGACACAGTTCACTTTTAACCATTCTCGAATGAAAATGAGCTTATTAGCTGGCACTTTGATCATACTGTTGGTCTTTCAGTGCAAGGGAAAACTTACTAAATTGTATTTATCATTCTGGATAATCAAGGATCCTTGTTACATTTATACCCGTGATACTTCATTATGCTTGGTCAGGCTTTAGCTCGGACATCAGATCAAGGCATAACATTAGGTAATTGCAGTCAATTTTCGAATGTTATAACGCAGAGCT
>JAGLDN010000184.1 GCA_023145575.1 Psychromonas sp. | reverse complement strand
GTGTTTGAGCTAAAGCCCCGTAGAGCAAGGAAACTTATTGACTTTCCAAAATGAAGTAACATGGGTATAAGCTCATTACAAAAGAGTGCAAATACTCATACTTTGTGACCAAAAAATTAAAAATAAAGATCAATAAAACTCAAAATTAGAGTGTTAATGCTCATAGTTAAACCAATTAAAAAATCAATTGAAATGGTGCCACGTATTTGCTGATAGTTGTTTTCATCAATTGGTAACATGAGATTTATACATGCAAAAATATTTTATTCTCGCATTAAAAATAAAGCATTTAATTGCTTTAATAAGTAGAAAAGATAAATTTGAAGGACTTTTTCATTGAATTGATTCATTGAATTTGATCACAAACTCCGATCTGCAGTTGGGTAAAAGCCATGGATATCGCAATTCTTTTACATCGACAAATCTTTAAAAATAAAAATTCAGTGAAAGATTATTATATTTGATCAGTAATGACGTTAAGCTTGATAAACAGTCAATTGAAACGACCTATCAAAAAAGATGGAAAGTTGAGGTTTTTCATAAAAATATAAAATTAAGCACAGCACTCGCAACATCACCTGCGAAAATAAAAAGACACAGAATAACCATTTATTCATGTCATTGCTGGCAACAGTACAATTGGAGTGCCTAAGCCTTAAAAAAACTGACGACGTTCGTTTAAAAATGAAGATTTATATCAAAAGCACAAAAAGTAGCAAATGGCCTTGCATCAAAAAAGCAAAGAACCTTGCATCACGAGCTGCGTTCAACTGCATAACATCAGTTATAAAATAACAATAAAGAACAACTATCCTTCAATTTTATGCCTCGTATTTCGGCTCAATTTGCTGATATGACGTTGCATCTTGAGGTAACATTGATATATAACAGCGCAAGATAAATTTACAATCCTTTAATTACGCCTTAACTGACATAAAAATGAATTTTAAATATATTTCACAAATTTGTGATTCTGTGGTTTTGTACTATACTTAAAGGTACATTTTTATTATTGGAGATGTACTATGGAAATTAACTCTGCATTCAACCAAGGTGTCATAGGTTTTCAAAACGCTTCAACACAAATAGCCCAAGCAAGCGTAAAAATAAGCCATGCTACCGCACAACGCGACGATCAAGCTAGCACAGACCGAGCGCCAGTTTCAACTGAACTTATCAATATGAAAGTTGCCCAACACCAAGCCATTGCAACAGCAAACGTTATCAAAACTGCCGATGACATGGTTGGCTCATTGATTGATACCAGAGTATAATAACTTATGGTAAATATTAATGTCGCCCTTCCATCAGCTACTGTGGCGCATTTTAACCTAGGAAGCGAAGCACTACAGCGTGAAAACGCCTTACGTCCGACAATCCCCAAAACTGAACCAATTTCACATTACGCAAAATTTAAGGAAAATAACCAACAACCGACCTTATTACGTGACCAACATATTATTTTCCAAGATGAAAATAATGAAAAACAAAAAGGGGAAGATAAAAACAAATCGACGGAAAATAAAAGAAGCATATTTTTCTCTAAAAGAGGCGAGCTAGCAGAAATGGTTAAAACACCTAAAATGCCAAGTGGTGTTGATGATTTTAAAATCGTTATCGCAGCCATTCAAATGCGTTACCAAAACAGTGTAACCCCTTTTCCAACGCCTTCATTTCAATTCACAATTTAAATAACTTTTCTTTCAGGGCAAAGCATTAAATAATCAGCCGCATAAATATCCCATTATTAAGTAGTCTTTTACAGCCAATATTAATCGACTTTTAGAAAACTACAATTAATTATAACTACTAATTTTTTAATTCTAACCATGTGATGCAAAAACGTAATATTGGAAAGCGAGGTGATCGTGCTATACAGGCAAAATAACAAAACAATTAAAAGGCGAACAAGAGCTGTTTTCGATTTTTTAAGCTAATAAAACAACAATATAAAATAGATAAACCAATTAATTTGATACTTAATGGCGCAGGATATCATAAAAATAAATTAGTGGTGAAAGCTGCCATAAAACTTGGGATTAAACGACATTATTTACCGCCAGAGAGCTTCTATTTAAATCCAATCGAACAGCTGTGGAAAGTAATGCATGAATACGGCAAAAATAATAAATATTTTGTAACCTCTGGTAAGGTCTAGCAAAACATTGATGCGTTTTCCGATGGTACATGATCTCGTATTAGACACTCTTCATAAGAGTAGGATAAATGACAACTTTCATATTTACAATCTAACCTAAATTGGTACACTTTGAATGGTAACTGGAATATATCAATTCTTTTTCTCTCATCACTCTGTTGGATCAAATACGCCAATAATTTGCTCAAATTGACGTGTTGTATTTTTTGCTTGCTTGGGTGTGTTTGTTTGCTCAAACCCACAATTAATACAAGTTAATGTTTCTACCGCATTTTGTGACGTTAAAAAAAGAGTATCAAGGGCATTACATTTGGGGCAATTTGCCCCCGCAATAAATCGTTTTTTGTTTTTTAATAAAGCCATTTTCATTTCCTATGACAATTTTTTTAAGACTAACACATATACTCATGTGACCTCAAGATACAAGGTCCGCCACATAATCGATAATAAGATTAAGCCGCAACACAGCATCTGTCAACGATTAGCTAGAATCATCATTTGTAGGTAAATTAACAGGTGAATTGAATTATTGATTGCTAACTCGCTTTCGCATGTTGGGACAACCTAGATTGCACGCTAAGCTCATGTCATACCAATTGTGGTAAAAAGGGGATTAAAGAAGAAAAAGATTATTATTAAGCCTTGGATCTAATATTAACAATAACTTAGAGGCACTCACAAATACCTCTATTGGGAATATTGGCCTTTAACTAAAAACCACTCACCATTGCATTCTCATTCACACTCTCAATCAACCTAATCACGTTCATTGCTTGTGCGTCATTATCAAACACGCCAAATAAGCCTTGATCATGGATATTGGTAAACGGTGCCTCAAATAACATTTTTTTGTCAATTGTGCCGTTCTTGGTCAAATAACTAATAATATTATT
>JAGLDN010000183.1 GCA_023145575.1 Psychromonas sp. | reverse complement strand
AGTGGTTTTTCGCCATAATTATCAATATAATCTTGTTTCGTTCCGACGGTATTGCCATCAAATAAAATGTACTCTAGCGTGTTTAGCTCAGCCTCAGTGATCGACTTGTTGGTTTTAAGTTTACGGATCACTAAGTGGTCTTTATGCTCTTGAATGTAAGATTCAACGCGATCTTTGTAGCTTTGTAATGCGGTGTAAGTTGGGATCAAATCATGCTCTCTTACGCCATCATAGTTCAAAAGATCTTTAAACGTGGTGATCACTTGAACTTGACTTTCTTTGTCTAGATATTTTAATAAATCACGCAATGATACGCGCACATTATCGAGATGATTTAGGTTAATCGACGTCCAAAAATCGACTGTTTGAATGTCATTTAATAACGCGACTTGAAGCGCAATGGCTGGGATATTTTGTTTTTTAAGCAGGTCTTTAGCAATGCCGCTGATTTTGTTCATGTAACGATCAGTGCTATAGGCTTTGGCCAACAATGCCAACTGAAAATTAAGAATTAATATATCAAAACGTCTTGCGAACTCATCATCGCCTTTAATGGGTAATATTAGTCCTGAAACATGACTGTTAATATCTAACATATCGTTTTTGCTGATACTCGCCCAGCGTTTTTTATTGCTGAACTCAGTGACGCTTCGTAAATTAGCTTTAACCATAAATCTATCAGGATCTAATGAAGCGACCGCCAAATTAAGTTCATCAACATAAGATTCTGCAAGCGCCCTTTCGGCATCATTGCTATTTGATTGGTCT
Organism: Psychromonas sp.; assembly: GCA_023145575.1. Lineage (GTDB taxonomy): Bacteria > Pseudomonadota > Gammaproteobacteria > Enterobacterales > Psychromonadaceae > Psychromonas. The sequence goes on along the minus strand of JAGLDN010000183.1, from coordinate 1,469 downwards.
CTTATTAGCAATGCTATTTCAAGCTGTGCTTCAAATATTTGTTGTGTCAGGCTTTTAACGGATGAGCCAACTGCACCATCTGGATTGGCATCGAAAAATTCAAAGTTTTCACAGTAATCAAAAATAATAAATTCGGTTTTATCGTTGCTTGAACCATCTTCATTTAAACCAAATAAACCTTTACACAAACGTGTGCCTCGACCAATCATTTGCCAGAATTTAGTGGATGATTTAACCTGTTTGAAAAAGATTAAATTAACTACTCTTGGCGCATCAACACCCGTATCCATCATATCGACAGAAACGGCTATTTGCGGATCGTTTTCTTCATATTCATCAACAAATAGGCTCAGTAAATCTTGCGCTTTGGTTTCGTAGTTATCAATCACGCGTAAAAATTTACCTGTATATTCAGGATAGTTTTTATTGAATCGCTCCTCAATGAAAATGGCATGATCATGGTTTTTAGCAAAGATAATTGTTTTACCCAGTTTTTGATTACCTTCAACTTTAATACCGTTGATCATTAAGTGATTAAGCACCTGATCGACCGTGTTAGTGTTAAATAACCACTTGTTGAGTGCCGCGCTTGATATTTCATCAGGGGTTTCATCTGTTGTCGGATCGCCAAATTTATCTTCAAACTGTTTTTGCTCTTCATTACTAAGCTCTTTATATTTTATGCCTTCACGCACAAATTTAAGCGGAACTGAAATTGCTTTAGGCGGTACTAAAAAATCTTCTTTTACCGCTTTGTCTAACTCATACGAAAAGGTAGGGTTATCATCTTCAATACCAAATAAACCATAAGTATCATGACCGACTTCACTTTTAGGTGTTGCGGTTAAACCAATCAGCATTGCATCAAAATAATCAAAAATCGCTTTGTATTTCTGATAAACACTGCGGTGCGCTTCATCAATAATAATCAAGTCAAAGTGACCTACGCCATAAAAGCGTTGATCTTCATTGCCTTTCTCTTTTGAAAAATGCCCATCAATGCGATTCATAATGGTTGGGTAAGTTGAAAATACCACGCGCGTGCCGACATCTTCTTTTTCTTTGGTTAAATCAATTGCCGATAAATGGGGTAGGTATTCGTTAAAATTGTTTTTGGCTTGGCTGACCAATGCGTTTCTATCGGCTAAAAACAAAATACGTTTTGCCCAATTACACTTGGTCATCATGTCGGTAATGGCGGCTGATACGCGAGTTTTACCGCTACCCGTTGCCATCACCAGCAGGCTTTGTCTTGCACCGCCTCTTAATGCTTCACTGTTATTGCCGTTAGTGTCTGTTTTACTGATACTTTTTACACTGTTTTCAGCCACTCGCGCAATGGCTTCTAATTGATAAGGGCGACCTTTGCCTGCAATCTCTTGATTCACTTTAAAGGTGCGTAAATCTTGTCTGCCATCAATGGGATCGCGCCTTTCAATCAAGCGAGCCAATTCGTTTTTAGTATAAAA
>JAGLDN010000182.1 GCA_023145575.1 Psychromonas sp. | reverse complement strand
ATCGGCCGTTGACCTTTCATTGTTTCTAAACAATCTGCATAAAGCTCGGCTTGATGTTTACCTTTCTTCGGGTTCGCCATGGTTTTCTTTGCTTCAACCACTGCAAGCGGTAAACCGTTATCACCCCACAATACATAATCAACATAGCCTAAGCCGCTTGGGTTGGTGCTTTTCGGCATACCTTTTACTTCAAACTCAAGCTCATATCCTGCTTTTAAGTTTGACCAGCCAGCCTCATTAAGCGCAAGATCGATATAACGAATGCGCGTTTGCGCTTCGGAAATTTCTAGCGGAATAGCGGTATCAACATCAACTGTTTTTTCGCGCTCAATGCGTCGTTTCGTTAGCTCTGCCTGTTGCTGCTCTAATTGCTGTTTTAATAATGCGTTTTCGGCAGCCTGCTCGATGATTTTCTTTTCCGCATCACGATCCGCTTTACTCTTCGCTTCAATATCGTTTAATAGTTGAGATAGCTTCTCTTGCTGTTTCGCTTTAGTTTGTACACGGTTTGATGGATCACTTTGTAAAGATTTAGGAATAAAAAAGTCATCAAATGCTTGTATATCTTGTGATTCAGGCGTTTTTTTGCCGTAATAAATTGCGAGGAAGCGTAAAAATCGGAACAGATATTTCAGTGACACAAGCGCATCATCAGCGCTAATTCGTTGCCCTTTTTGATTATTTGAGCCGTTACTTGAGGCGTGTGCGTGTGCGGCTGCATTGCCCATTTTTCGGATCAAGTTCAGCTCTGCAAACATGGTGCGGTTAAACAGTGCTTTAAATTCATCTGTGTGGAGCAAGGTGCTTAAATCACCTCGCCAAGGCCGCTCTAATTTGCGATCATTTTCATATAACCAATTCACCGCATTTTCTAACACGCTTCGAGATAACACCAGCGATGCTTTTGATGAGATATAAACCAATTGCTCCGCTTCAATCACGTCCGTATACAACTCTGGGAAGTCGGCTTTTATAAAGGTGAAGTTGCTGCAAGTTACATCGCTCATCGGTTATCTCGCTCCTTGTTATTTTATTCTCAATAGTTGTGAATTAATGGCATTCACTTCAATAATAGAAAGATAAAATGGTGTTTTAGCTCCGTGCTTTAGCTCCGTGATTTAAAGTGATGGCAGAGCCATCATTACGGGGATAAATCCCCATTTCCAAAGTGATACTTTTATTCATTGATCTTGGCCGTTAATTCACCTTTAAATGCTTTTTGTAACAGGCTGTTAAATAGTTCGTCTGATTTTTTTAGGCTTTGCTGTGCTAGTTCTTTTTGTTTTTCTATTTCAATAATGCGTTCAGAAAACATCATTTGCAGTTCAATAGGCGGAACAATTAACTTAAAGCTTTTTATTTTATTTAGTGTGAATCTTTTAATTGCAGCACCAGACATATACTGATGAATTAGCTTGTTTTTTATTTCGTTATGATTCAGCCAATAACATAAAAAGTAATTATTAACTTTATCATTGTTAAGCTTTAAAAGTGCCAAGCTAGACAATAAACTAATTGCCTCTGTAAATGTGTTGACACACGCAATCCCTGTTGTTGCTCCATCTTTGATATATAAAATATCACCAAACTCAGGCGCGCATCTCTTGTATATTTCATCATGATTAGATTTTGCAACGTAAGTCGGTTTATCAAAAAATCTAAGCCCATTTTTTTTCACGTGCTTAGCTGTCACATACGGAAATCCTATTTCACATAAACCAGGTGAATGGTGCGTGCCGTCGGTAATTTTAATGCAAAGTTCATCTAATAATTCTTCGTTCCATTTTAATGGATTAGTAACAGGATCACCAAACATGTCCAAAAATAAGGACTGGCTTAGGCGGTCGTAGTGCTCGACAAGTTGTTGGTCTTTTTGTCTTATGCTATCAGCCACATCTAAGATCTCAGCAATCTTTTTTTGCTCTTCTAGTGGTGGGTAGCAAACAAACATTTTTTTAATGTGGCTTGGCCCAAAATTCAACTGGGCAGAACCCGTAATTAACTTTCTTAATTGGCTTACAAAATAATTTGTTTGTAAAAAACACCTAAAATAATTTAAATCAATTTCATTTTCCTTTAATGGCTTAAACCTCATTGTGCTTGTATTCATACAGAGTGGTAAATGTTCTTTTCTTGCAAATGTAATCTTATGATGAAAATTACTAACAACAATTCCAGAGCATGCAATTAACAAATCCCCATCATCTACTAAAAAGTGAGAGTATTTACCATATGCTTCCTCTTCTGAAAGGTGAATTTTTGTAGCTGATAGGTTTAACTTTCCCTTATTGATATTACCAACATTGAGTAACTTCACCCCTTCTTCATAAAATTGCCATTTCCTAACACCAGTATTAGGCGACAATTAACTT
>JAGLDN010000181.1 GCA_023145575.1 Psychromonas sp. | reverse complement strand
CCAAGGTAGTTGACGTCTGATACACCAGGCCCTTCTTGAAAAAATAATACTTCAGCAATACCTTTAACCTGCCATCTATCAGGCATATTATTTAAAGTCATCATTTTGTTAACAACTCACTTAGCAAAAGCATTGCCTGTTTACGTTCGCCATCTAACAATTCAATATCAGCAATGATCTTACTTGGCGCATCATATTCAACTTCTTCATAAACAATTTCTTTATAACGGTTAATACTCAGATCCCAGTCGTTATTTTTGATCTCATCAAACGGTACTAAAAAACTTTGATCGGTGCGGGCTCGCTTGGTTTCAATCGAGGCATCTGTGGATAATGTGTTATAACGTGCGATAATATCGGGAATATCGTTGTCTTTAATTTCACTGCGTTTGTCATCTAAGCTGTAGCCGTCTGCTTGCATGTCGTAAAACCAAACACCTTTACTATTTGGTGCATCCGTCCCGCCACTGTTGGTTTTAGTGAAAATCAATATTGCAGTGCTAACCCCAGCATAAGGTTTAAAAACACCGCTTGGCATGGAGATAACTGCATCCAATTTATGACATTCAACAATGGTTTCTCTAAGCTGTTTGTGTGCTTTTGAAGAGCCAAACAACACACCATCAGGAATGATCACCGCACAGCGACCACCGATCTTCATTATGCGTAACATCAGCGATAAAAACAGCAATTCCGTCTTTTTTGTTTTAACCGTTTTTAGTAATGAGCTTTCAACGCCATCATAATCTAACGAGCCTTTAAACGGCGGATTAGCAAGGATCAAATCAAACTGATCACGCATCTCTTTGTTTTCTTCACTGAGCGCATCACGGCCAATAAGTTGCGGGCTTTCAATGCCATGTAATTGTAAATTCATCGCGCCAATGCGTAACATGGTGCTGTCGAACTCGATACCCGTGAACATCGCACTGTTGTAGTGATCTCGAAATGCGCTTTCATGAAACCAATCTTCATGATTTTCATGCACATATTCACCTGCAGCGACTAAGAAACCTGCACTACCACATGAAGGGTCGCAAATCGTGTCGACTTTTTTAGGTTGCATCATTTCAACCATCATTTTAATGATATGACGCGGTGTGCGGAATTGCCCGTTCGTGCCAGCCGTTGCTATTTTCGATAACAGATATTCATATAAATCGCCTTTGGTATCGCGATCATCCATTTTGATTTTATCAATCATCTGGATCACTTGATCAAGCAATTTAGGCGTTTGGATCATGAACGTCGCGCCTTTCATATATTGCGCAAATACCCCAGCCGCATCACCCAGTTGCTTCATGTGTTCAAAAACAGTTAAGTTGTCGCTATCGACCTGTGGCATGGTAAACAAGTTATAAATCACTTCAGGATCTTTATCTTTAAAATTGTGCCAGCGAAACTTTTTATGTGCCTCCTGATATAAAGGAGATGCCATCGGCACACCAATCATGTTGGCTTTTTTCTCCGCTAATAACTGGTTTTCATCAATACGACGCAAGAAAAGCAAAAAGGTGAATTGCTCAATCACGGTCAGCGGATTACTGATCCCACCCGTCCAAAATGATTCCCAAATTTTATCGACCTGACTCTTTAGTTCACCTGTTATCATAATTTCTCTTATTTACTGGGGGGATTGGGGTTTAATAATATTTTGATAATACAACTTATTAAAGCATAATGAAAAACGCATATTTAATATCAATTTAATATAACGCTGTTAATTAACAAATAAAGAGTGATCTTCGAGAGTATTGTGCATTATAAGCAAACTTAAAAGATATTTACACAGTAAAAAATACACCTTCCTCTTTTACTTAATGAGCATTTACACTGCTCTTTTTACAGTCTCATCCCCCCCACTCTGACCATCTAACCATAGTGACCAAAGCAAAACTCTAATAGAGCTAATTAGCCTGTGCTGGGGGCTCTATAGCCCACGTTTCATTTTCATTTGACTAGCAGGGATGGTCAATAACATAGTAGATAGATCAATATCTTACCATTTTATTTTTGCGGCTTATTCTGGGCGAGTCAATGTTCTTAATTGCCATTCAAACAAACAACGAGTAACTTTAGTTATATTTGAATTGATTACGTTACACATCAAAGCAGGCAGCTCTTGTGGAGCAGTCGTTAAATGATTTTTCGTCTGTGGTGATTGATAAGCTTTTGTTAAATCAATCAATGGATTATGTGTAATGACTCCTTCTATTTTTGCACGAAGCATAATTTGATTTACACTACACATTAGTTTTTTTAATGTTTCTAAACTACCACTTGCCTTTAATGGCTCAAGTAGCTTAACAACCATTTTAGGCGTAATTTTAGAGATACCGATTTTTGCCAAGCGTCCCTAGAACATGACGTACTAAAATCTTATATGATCGATTAATGGTATCAGGCTTTACCGTTTCCAATTTATGTGTTCGCCATTTATTAGCATAAACTAAAAATGTAATATTAATATCTTCTTCATTTTGAAGTTTTATTTTTTCACGTTGCTCTTGTGGATCAATATTTTTGGCTAATAACCCATCTATCTTATCAGGCTGTTTTCATGCTTCTTTTAACGTTATCGCACGGTAAGCACACAATACTATGTTTGCTGCTTTTTTTGTAAATGGACGGTAGTACCGAATTATCCAAGATTTGTTTCCTATCGTGCCGATTTGTAAACTCAGTTTGTTTCAATCCGTTAGCAAATAACACTTTTTTGGGGACTTTACCTTCCTTACTTCCATTTCAGTTAATTTTCCCATGTATAGCGAGTTCCTCCTAATTTTGTCTGTATACACAGCAGTATACATAAACAAACTGGCTGTAGTAGAATATAAAAAACACTACTGGACGACTAAAACAAGGGGAACCTTATATTCATTGACTTGGTGATATGTGATTGGTTTTGTGTGAACGTACAAAACCGCGGTTAAGCGGTTAATTTAGTAACATGGTGCCCGGAGCGAGACTTGAACTCGCACGCACAGAATGCACAAGATTTTAAATCTTGGGTGTCTACCGATTCCACCATCCGGGCAAATTTAAATTGGAGGCAGAGCCCGGAGTTGAACCGAGGTGGGTGGATTTGCAATCCACTGCATGGCCACTCTGCCA
>JAGLDN010000180.1 GCA_023145575.1 Psychromonas sp. | reverse complement strand
ATATCTGATTTTGATATCTGATTTTAAATCCCCATCTGATTAATTACAAGATGTTAATTATACTTTGTTCTGATTATCGAGCTTGTGCCCAGCAGGGCAAGGCAACTAGTACCAAGGCGCGTTGTTATAAAATCTCTATGTAGAATAACTATTTAGGAATTAAAGTCTTTATTTTAATTCGACCTTTGGGGATTAACGCAGTTAATCATCGATAGGGCAATTTTATGCCTAGCACCTTGGTACTTTTTGCTTTGCTGAATTTGCACTTTTATGTTAAATGGGTATATACCAATGATGCTTGCTGAATTTATCTATTGAGCACATTATTATATTTATGCTACTTCAAAGCGCAAAAAGCAAGAGAAATTTAGTATATTTTTTAAGATCTGTCAATTGATTCGATTGCGTGGTAGTTTTTTTATGAAACGGGAATTATACAGTGTAAAAGTAGTCGATAAATTCTCGGTTATAGAGTATCTTTAATAAACACTGGTATTATAAAAATTAATCTCACATTCTGTTTTGGAATATCACAATGTATCAATCGTTCTTTTCGTTGGAAAAATCACCTTTTCGTCATGCCCCTGATCCTTCTTTTTTATTTTTTAGTGATCTCCATAAAGAGGCACTTGCGCATTTAGCTTATGGATTACAAGTAAATGGCGGCTTCGTTGTGTTAACAGGTAAATCTGGTACTGGGAAAACAACGATTTGCCATCATTGGATCAAGCATATAAAAGATTCTGTTGATCTCGCATTTATTACTGATCCAGTACAAGAAGATAATGAACTACTTGTCTCAATATGTGTAGCATTTAATATTAATTTTGATGTAAATAAAAAAACAAACAAAAGCATTTTTAATGTGCTTTCTTCTTGGATGCTAGAAAACCATCAGAACGGCGGAAAAGCAGTGGTTGTGATTGATGACGCACAACGTCTTTCATTCAAATCTCTTGAGCAATTAAGATTATTAACCAATATTGAAACAAATAACCAAAAACCGTTGCAAGTTATTTTAATTGGTGATGATGAATTACAAAAAACATTGCAACAAAAAGCGTTACGACAATTGGCGCAACGTATTACAGTACATTATCAACTACAGCCTTTTAGTGAGCAAGAATCCTGTTTTTATATTCAGCATCGTTTAAATATCGCAGGCTCAAACTCGACTATTTTTAAACAATCAGCAATAAATAAAATAGCTAAAATTAGCCATGGCATTCCGGGCGCTATTAATTTATTATGTGATAAATCAATGCTTTGTGCATTTAATCTGCAAAAACCTACAGTTGATTTATCCGATATTAACAGTGTTAAGTCAGGGGTATATTCTCTTTACAAGGAAGCCTTTAGCGTAAAGACGTATTTTCTATCAGGTACCTATATCGTACTTATTACACTGGTTTTGTTTCTTTATTTTAGACATTGATATGCGTATGCTCGTTATCATTCAAGATGCAACACATAGCAATCGTTGCGGTAAACAACTTCGAGGCGGAAGCCTTCCGATCTGACGGGTTTCATCGATACTTGTCTACTTTGACGTTGATTGCTTAAAAGTTTGTCCGTTGGGGGAGACAGTTCAAAACGAATAAAGTTTAAATGTCTTTTTATTTAAACTACCAACAAACGATCCGTTTTACTAATCCGTGAGAGATCCGGTACTTACCATAGTGTCCGAGCGGACAATTAAGTAAAGCTCTTTGATTGGTAACGTGTATAATAATCACTTTAAAAAAGTGATCAATCATAAAGGTAATGGTATAATTATACCTCGTTTGCTGATGATATTAAGTTTATTATAAAACGTTAATCCAGAAAAACGAGTTAATTCTAGGCGTAAATTGTGATATGGATTGTTATTTTATAAATCTTCCCAACAATTACTGCCGCATTTTAACCAGTAGAACTGAGTTGTTATTTGCTCTAATTATAATTGTTAGTATTGAAGAAACAATACTTATTTAAGGTTGAAATAATTTAATTATGTATAAACAATTTTTCTCTCTTAACGCATTACCTTTTTCTATTTCACCCGATCCGAGTTTTCTCTTTTTAAGCTTTCGGCATAAAGAAGCACTTATACAATTACGACATGGTTTAAAAAATAGTGATGGCGTTTTACTTCTTACAGGGGAGGTGGGTACTGGAAAAACCTTGTTACTACGCTGTCTATTGCAACAGCTCCCACCAACAACTCATATATCAAACGTTCAAAACCCAACATTATCTGACGTAGAGTTGCTTGAAACCTTGTGCGAGCAATTTGGGATCAGCTATCAAAACAGCCCCGAGGTATCGCTATTTTCAATATTAAAAAACTGGCTTATTCAAAATTATAATAAAAAAAATCAAGCCGTTGTCATTATTGATGAAGCACAACACCTAAGCTTGCCAGCAATTGAGAAAATGATTGAACTGACAAACATAGAAATTGACAAGAAAAAAATTTTACAGGTTATTTTGATAGGACAAACAGAATTACAAGATAAATTAAAAGAAAAAGATTTCCGTTTTTTAGCGCAAAAAATTACTGTAAGGTATCATTTATTAAGTCTGTCTTGTTTAGAAACATCCAAATATATCCAACACCGCCTTAGTCTAGTTGGCGCGGCAAGTAGAATATTTACAGAAAAGTCGGTGAATCTTATTCATAAAATAAGCTCTGGCACGCCTAGGTTAATTAATATCTTATGTGACAGATGTTTGTTGGCTGCTTACACGTCCAATAACAAATGTGTGACGGCTACTTGCGTAAGCGAAGTCGCTCATGAATTGCAGTTAACTTCACCAAATCAAAAAAATTTGCATTCTATAAGTAATATTCAAATATTATTAATCATATTATTACTCGGGTTGTCAATTTTTGAGGCTGTATCTTATTTTGGTTATAACATTTCTTTTTTAACTCGTATCTTTGGTCAAGCCCCGCATGCGAAAATAGTTAAAAGCGAAGCTAAGAAAGACCTATCTGGGCTTGATCGGTATAAAAATATTGATTTTTCTGCAGTCTCATTCAATGATGCCTTAACTGACCTTTATGCTATATGGGGATATAAAATTAGTAAAAGAGAAAACGTATGTCAACAAGGTAATTCTCTACACCTTCTTTGTTATACACAATTATTTACTTTTGATAAATTAATTAATTTCAACTATCCAGTTGTAGTAAAATTAAAAATTAAGGGGAGTCCTGTGTTTGCTGTGCTTTTTAAAATTAATGATAACGATGTACAATTACTCATTAAGGATCAATTACTCACAGTTTCAATTTCTTGGTTTAAAGATCATTGGAATGGCGATGCGACACTTTTATGGAAAGCCCCTTTTGTATTAAAAGACGAGTTGCGATTTGGGCAACGAAACAATAAAATAGCTTGGCTGGCTAAAAATTTATCGAGCACTAAGGATGATAAAAAAAGCTATAGCTCTAAATTTGATTTAAGACTATTAAAAGAAGTAAAAGCCTTTCAGCGTAGTCATGATCTAAATGACGATGGTTTTGTCGGTAATGATACATTAATGATGATGATGCCCTTAGTAAATCCCAACACGCCCCGTTTGATGATAAAGGATCATTAATGTCTACTATTTTACGCGCTTTACAAAAAAATAAATTTCCAAACCTCTCTCCTATTCGTAACGGAGAGTCTAACCAAAATGTAGTGTGGCGATCCCTTCTTTTAGCTTTGCTCGTCGTTATTATTATTTTACTTTGCCTATTACTCTATACGCGCCTATTTCCTAGGCCGCTGACTAAAAATGCCATAAAACCTTTAAATAAGGATCCGATCACAAAAATTTTTTTCCTAACGAAAAAAATTCCTACAACAGATAATAATCAAAAAGTTATTTATATCGAGAAACCTCAAAAAACAGCAAAACACGAAGTTGCAGTGGTATCTCACTCTGTGGCTAAGCGGAAAGAGATCATCAAAAACCATTTCCAGAGGGAAAATGCAAGTATAGCGACAGAAACTGGATCCGTATCACCGGATGTGAAGCCGCATGTTGTATTGTCGGGCTCTTCAATTGGTCATCAAAAGGTTAATACAGAGAGAAAAACTAATGGGTCAAGCAGTACAGTCCCCAAAGATATACAAGATATGTCGAGTATCTTTCAACAAACTGTACCCGCTATACGTTATCAATCACATGTTTATTCTTCAGAAAAAAAATACTCTTGGATTAAGGTTAACGACGAAGTATTAAAAGTAGGTGACGTTGATAGCTCGGGAAAATTAAAGGTTGTTGATATTCAGCCGCAGAAAACTATTTTTCAGGTAGGCAGAAAAAACTTTAGTCTAGGATCGCTTGTGGATTGGAATGTTAATACTAACCTCACTAAATAGTTATACCCATGTAACGTAAAAGTGCAAATTCAACAAGGAAAATAGTACCAAGGTGATGGGTATAGTTATTCTACATAGAGATTTTATATCAACGCGCCTTGGTATTAGTTGCCTTGCCCTGCCTTGCCCTGCGGGGCACAAGATCGAAAACCAAGACTGCGTTACAATAATCGGAAAGTGAGCAACAATTACCTAATATTGTGCCTTGGTCTGATTATCGAGCTTGAGCCTGACAAAGCATTTTTACGTCACTATTAGGCGACAATTAACTTG
>JAGLDN010000018.1 GCA_023145575.1 Psychromonas sp. | reverse complement strand
TCGGTTTTGATGGTTATGCCGTTGGTGGATTAGCAGTTGGCGAACCTAAAGAAGATATGCACCGTATTTTAGAATATATCACGCCTAAAATTCCAGAAGATAAGCCTCGTTATTTAATGGGCGTGGGTAAACCTGAAGATTTAGTGGAAGGTGTTCGCCGTGGGATTGATATGTTTGATTGTGTAATGCCTACGCGTAATGCACGTAACGGGCATTTATTTACGACTGATGGTGTTGTTAAAATTCGTAATGCAAGACATCGTGAAGATACTTCAACATTAGATGCAGAGTGTGATTGTTATACCTGTAAAAATTATACGCGTGCTTATCTTTATCATTTAGACAAATGTAATGAAATCTTAGGGGCTCGTCTAAACACGATCCATAACTTAAGATACTACCAAAGATTAATGAAAAGTTTGCGTGATGCACTAGATACAGGTACATTAGACGAGTTTGTTGACTCATTTTATAAGCGCATCGGTAAAGAAAAACCAGTGATTAATGATTAGTCAGTTATCGCCTGTTTTGCAGGCAAATTTAAACATTTTTATATAATTAACAGTTAAAGGAACAAAAATGAGTTTATTTATTTCACAAGCACACGCAGCAGCTGAAGGCGGCACAGATGGTAGCCCTTTTTCATTCATCTTTATGATGGTGATTTTTGCAGCAATTTTCTATTTTATGATCTACCGCCCACAAGCGAAACGTACTAAAGAGCATAAAAACTTAATGAGCAGCATTGGCAAAGGTGATGAAGTGCTAACACAAGGCGGATTAATCGGTCGTGTTACTAAATACACTGAAGAAAATGATTATGTTCAAATTGAACTTAATGAAAACAACGTGATTGTTATCAAAAAAGATTACATTACGGCTGTTTTACCAAAAGGTACGCTTAAATCTATTTAAGTTGTAAAAAATAGACCATGTTAAGACTGCGTTAAGTCTCTATTAAGTCTATGTTCACTATTGTTGCTTGAACTTTTAATTAATTAAAGGTCAAGCAATAATATTTAGTAATTACCTAACTTCATTAATTTGAAATGCTTCTCTCCTTCAACGCTAAATCTACTCTTTTTATAAAGAATAAAAATTGAGCGATTCAGAGGCATAATTACTTTTAGCCAAAAGGATTAATACTGTGCTAAATAAATTCCCCATGTGGAAATACTTCTTTTTAGGTTTTGTCGTTTTAGTCAGCCTATTGTATGCAGCTCCAAATCTCTACGGTGAAGATCCTGCCGTACAAATATCAGCAACGCGAGGCGCAAAAGTTGAACTTGCCACTTTTGAACAAATGCAAGCGTTACTTAAAGATGCCGATATCACACCGAAAAAAGCAATACTTGAAAACGGACAGGTTTTATTCCGATTTACCTCTAGTGATGAGCAATTATTAGCGCGTGATATTATCAAAGAGTCGCTAGACCTAAACTTTGTAACCGCATTAAACCTTGCGCCTGCGACACCTGATTGGCTCTCTGCTATTGGTGGTGCGCCGCTAAAATTAGGGCTTGATTTGCGTGGTGGTGTTCACTTCTTAATGGAAGTTGACATGGATGAAGCCGTCGCAAAAGCACAAGAGCAAATGGTGCAAGATCTACGTTCAAGTTTGCGTGAAGAAAAAATTCGCTTTCGCGGTATCCGTGAAGACAAAGTAAGTGGTGCGGTTATTTTACGTTTCGTTGATGATGCTACGATGGAAAAAGCGGTTGCATTCCTAAAACCGATCAATCCAGGTTATAAGTTTGCAGATCACGAACAAAATAATGAGTTTGTGCTAACTGTTTCAATGACTGATGAAAAATTAAAAGCAACTAAAGAAGACGCGTTACAACAAAATTTAAGTATTTTGCGTAACCGTGTTAATGAATTAGGTGTTGCAGAGCCACTTGTACAGCGTCAAGGTGCAGATCGTATTGTGGTTGAATTACCAGGCGTTCAAGACACTGCGCGTGCTAAAGAAATCTTAGGCGCAACGGCAACACTTGAATTCCATCCTGTTGATACCGTTACAGATATCAATGATGCGTTAGCGGGGCGTTTACCTGCTTCGTCAATTATTCATAAAGAGCGAAATGGTAGACCGGTTGTTGTTAAGAAGAAAATCATTCTTACGGGTAATCATAT
>JAGLDN010000179.1 GCA_023145575.1 Psychromonas sp. | reverse complement strand
AACTATATTGGAGGAGCTACATTGCATTATTATACAATGGAAAAAGTGCCATAGGGGCCAGATCAATGTGTGTTAAAAAGGGTCGAGGGAGACCACTGGGATCAAAAAATATAAATATCAAAGTTTTCGGACTCAAAACAGAAGTAACGCAGGTTAAGTTAGTGTTAGATAGGTTATAACGGCCATTAGCCAAAAATTGAACCTGCTGTCAAATTGAAACTGCTGTATTTTGTTTATGATGGCGCTTTTGGCACTAATGCGGCAATACCGTTGATAGCTGATGTTGGTTTGCATTGAATTTTAAAATTGAGTAATAATTCTGCGTTGCACTTTAAATTTCCAGGGGCATATTGAGGAAAAGACAGATCACCGATATAGGGTGCACGTATTGATCATCAAAACTTCCTTCAAAGTATTTGAAATTCAATAAAACAGATAGTAACGTGGGAAAAGAAAGTTACCAGATTGAAGCGTGTCACAAAACGATCCCTGATGATTTATTTCCATGTGACTATCAAGATGTAATGTCCGAACGGTAAATTGTGACAAGATTCGAGGCATAAATTGCCCTCTCGATGATTAACTGGTGCCTTCATAAAATTGATTAATTGGATTGGTCACAAACTCCGATCAGCTGTTGAGTCAAAGCAATGGATGTAGCAATTCTTATACATCTACAAATCTTTAAAAACAAAGTCTGCGAAGGAATATAATATTTAATCAGTCATGATGTTAAGCTTGATGAACAGTCAATTGAAAGGATCTATCAAAAACGATGGAAAGTTGAGGTTTTTCATAAAAATATAAAATCTAACAGCACACTCGAAAAATCACCTAAGAAAACAAAAAAGACGCAGAGTAACCCTATTTTCATGTCGTTGCTGGCAACAGTAACATAGGAGTGCCTAAGCCTTAAAAAGGACTGATGACATTCGGTTTTAAAACGACGCTTTATATCAAAGCACAAAAATCAGCAATTGAAACTTTACATCAGAACTGGCATCAACTGCGTAACATCAGTTAATAATAAAGTTAATGTAGTTGATATAATTACAATTTAAATTCTTCACCTAAATAAACTCTTTTTACATGATCATTCGCCAATATTTCATCTTTTGTCCCAACTGCAATAATTTCACCATGACTGACTATATAAGAATGCTGACAAACATCAAGCGTTTCTCGCACGTTGTGATCGGTGATAAGTACCCCTAAACCGCGATCTCGTAAATGCTGAATAATTTTTTTAATATCAATAACAGATATAGGATCAACTCCTGCAAAAGGCTCGTCTAGTAGAATAAACTTGGGCTCGGTAGCCAAAGCTCGTGCAATTTCAACTCTGCGACGCTCTCCACCCGATAAACTCATGCCTTTATTGTCACGAATGTGAGTGATATTAAATTCCTCTAAGAGAAAGTTTAGTTTATCTATTTTATATTGTTTAGTCAGACCCTTACGTATTTCTAAAATGCCCATAATATTGTCAGCGACAGTTAATCGCCTAAAAATAGAAGCTTCTTGCGGGAGGTAGCCAATGCCTTTTTGAGCACGTATGTGCATTGGGTGGTGAGAGATCTCTTCATCATCAATGACAATTGATCCTTCATCTTGTTTTACAAGGCCAACAACCATATAAAAGGAGGTGGTTTTCCCTGCACCATTTGGCCCTAATAATCCTACGATTTCACCTGTTTTTACGGTTAAGCCAACACCATTGACAACGGTGCGACCTTTGTAACTTTTTACTAAACCTTCTGCGATTAATGTAGCCATGTATTTGCTCTTTAATTATAAGTATTATTTATTTATTTTTTTGTTTTTTAAATTGCGAGGGTAACAATACCGTTTCAACGCGCTTGTTTCTTCCTTTTCCACTTTTAACGATTAATTCCTCATTGTGTAAATAATAAATTATTTTTTCACCATTTACTTCACTCGTGAGTTGTTTTATTTGCGCATTGCCTATTAGCGTTATTTGTTCTTTTGAAACATCATAATAGATGCTGTTTGCTTTTGCATTAACGGGCTTTCCAGTATCGAGTAGTCGATAAAAAGTGGCAGGATTTCCTTCTGCAAGTATTGTTTGATTATGTGTTTTAGAACCTCGGTTAACCGTAAGTTTATTTGCTGTTAATTTCATATTTCCCTGTGTAAGCAACACATCGTCCCAAAAAATGACGATGTTTTTTTTTATTATTGCATGTTGACTTTGGGAACTTATATGGATTGGTTGATTTCTATCATATTTGAGCGAGAGGCTTGAAAATGAAAGAGTAATTGTGCTGATCAGTATGATTATTATTTTATTTTTTTTCATTAAAATACACCGCGTTAATTTTATTTTTTACTATGAGCTCTTCTGTAATGAATGATGCCCACATACCTATACCCGATTCTTCCATTTGTGGACCAGTCCATTGCACCGGTAGATCAGTCATTACCTGCTTTTTATCAAGCAAAGCGGTTAGTTGCTCTGTTTTCATAGTTTGTATAAGTTCATTTTTGGTAACATTCTCAATGAGCACTTTACCTGTTAATACAAGTTTATTTGACTGGTATAAAATGCCTTTTTCGCTGGTGATGTTCCATTGTATTTTTTTATTTGTTTTTTTATCAATACTATACAGGATTAGTTTTGGGCCAATAAAGTCAGTTTGATTTTTTTGTGCGTAAGATGTGACTTTAACAGCAGAAATTCGATAGGCCATGAAACCGTTTTCATCGAAGTGATTATTAGTGACATTGTATCCTATATAACTAGGAAGGTAAGTAGTAACCTTAGACTGTATTTTTCCAAATTTTAAGTACAGTACAAACAAACTTAGTAAAAAAACAAGGGCAATGGAAATCTTCTGCCGGTTATTCATTTATTCACTTTTCCCGTGTGTTATATTGAGTTTTTGCTGGCATTGTAAGAAAAGGTCACAAATCTCTCGAACTGCGCCGTATCCACCTTTTGTTGTTGTTATAAATTTAGCACCTTGTAAAACTAGGGGGTGTGCATCTTTTACAGCAATACCCAATCCGCATTCTTGAATAACAACAAGATCAACGACATCATCACCGATATAAGCGACCTGTTCTGCTGTTAAGTTTAATTTTTTTAAAAGGGATTGATAAACAGAGTGTTTATCTGCTATTCCTTGGTAAATATGCTTAATACCTAATGCCATCATGCGTGTTTCTACGATTGTAGACTGTCGGCCCGTAATAATGGCAACATCTATGCCATGATGCAAAATAGCTTTAATTCCAAAGCCATCTTTTGTATGAAAACTTTTCAGCTCTTCACCATTATTTCCCATGTAAATCAATCCATCAGAAAAAACACCATCGATATCGGATATCAACAGCTTTATTTTCTGTGCCCGCATTATATTATCTTTGCTAACCAAGCCATAATATGTTTGGATCATTTTAAACTCCAGTGAATAAGGTCACGTGCCTGTTTATCTCATCTTATATTTTTTATTTTTATAATAAAAGCAATTACATTATTTGAACTTGCTTTTTGAGGTATATTACCCATGTTACCTAAATATACAACGTCAGCATGACAAATTGTAGCTAGGTTATAGGTACAAAATAGCCGCCTAGATGATTAACTACTCTAATCATCTAAGGTAGAATTAAAATAAAGACTTTAGATCTTAACTAGGGCGTGTTGATTTTCCTAGACTAATTTTGAATTGCATGGTGGTCATGTATAATCGTTTCGTTAAAAATCAACACACAAGAATACCACTATGCCAAGAGCAATGTTAACAGATGTACTGTGGTTAAAGCTATTAGAGTTAATGTAACACAGTCGAAGAATTTATAATAAACTCATGCATAGAATGATCTTTAAAGTGATCCTTTATAGGCTGTCTCTGTAGAGATTAACCAACGGAGTTTGGGAAATAGTTCTACGTTTTTACTTATGGTCTAAAAAAGGCGTTTTACTTAACTTATTGAATTTCTTTTAAAAGATATAAATCTCCAATGGTAGTTTATTGATGAAGGTATTGTCAGTAATCATCAGCATGGAACAGGGAATACCAAAAGCCGTGATGAACCAATAAGTAAAGTCCATGATGGTAATTAAAAAAATCATTGAGTAGTGGTGAGTGAAAGACTACCAGTTTGTTTTTTATTATCTGGTGATCAAATACATGATCTGTTCATGTAAAAGAAATGACAAATCATCTTATATCAACTGATGTTACTCAGTAAACTAAAATGCATATTAAAAATTTGGCAGATTCAACCGCCAAATGTATAATCGTCATGCCGCTGGTGCTAGCATATGTTTCACCATCCATATGTTTCACCATCATTTCAAATGGTGTTTGGAATAATATCACTATTCTTGACCTATTATTCAACTGAATTAAATTGCTTTTAACCGCTTCATCATGGAGCAGTTTAAAATCTGTAGATTTAGACCAATATTGTCGTAACAGTCCATTGGTATTTTCATTCAACCCTCGCTGCCATGAACAGTATGGAATTGCAAAAAGATAAGCTCATTTGAGATTTTTTGAAAACTTTTTTATGATAAGCAAATTCTTTGCCACTATTAGCTGTAATGGTTAAAGCAAAGTTTTTAAATGGTACTAATAATTCAATTGTGCCGTCTGTCATTGTGCTTGTTATTTATTAAAAACTCGTTTAGTTACTGTGCAAGCAGTCACCCGTTTAGTAATCGTCAGCAATCGTCTGCATAACACCATTATATACTTTCTATGGCTATATAAATTTTCCAATCACTAACATGAAAACGATCATCGACAACTGCAGGACGCTCTTCTATACCTATGCGATCCTTTATTTACCTGTGTCCAGCCAACTTCTCCTTAGATCTAGAAGTATATTTCATAGCTTTACTACGTTAAAAAATGTGTAAAGCTCTCGCCCTTGCTTTTTATCTTTCCAAATGAACTTATAGATTGTTTCATGGCTTACTTTAATGGTTTTTTCAATATCAGTCTTTAATCAGCCAGTTATTTGTTTGTGGCTTCATTTCTCTTTGAATTTTGATGTAATACATTCAATGTTATCAGGGGTCATAACGGGACATGAAACAGCTTTTGCGCGTCTTGCCTGTATAGCGCGATAACATCGCTTGACAATATTACGTTTCAATTCTCTAAATCGTTGGTAGCCATTCTTTTACATTGACAAATCTTAAAAAACCAAGATGGTAGTGAACGAATATTATATTTGATCAGTAATGATGTTAAGCTTGATAAACATTCAATTGAAACGATCTATAAAAAACGATGCAAAGTTAAGGTTTTTCATAAAAATATAATACTATGCTCGTATAATCAGTAGCGAAAACAAAAAAGACACAGAGTAACCCTATTTTTATGTTATTACTGGCAATGGTAAGATTTGAGTGCCTCAGTATTTAAAAAAGGACTGACGACGTTCTGTTTAAAAACGAAGCTTTATATCAAAGCTCAAAAAGTAGCAATTGAGGTTTTGTATCACGAACTGGCTTCATCTGCGTAACATTAGTTATATTAAGTATAATTTAAATTCACTCATTGAAATAGCTTAATTCAAAGGGGCATCTGATATAAATGGATGTTCTTTTTACGAAAATTACAACGATAAAGTAAGTTATTTTAAGCAGTAGAATAGATCAGCTATTTATTGTAATTTGTCTTATTCGTTTGATTTGTTTTTTTGAAGATAACAATATGAATTTATATCATGACATCTTCAATAAACATATTAGCTTTTTAAAATTAGTGTATTGTATTAATTTAGTATATGATGTTTATATATAATTTCGCATATTAGTAGCTTTGTTTTAAAACTTGATTTTAGATAATAATTGAGAAGATCTTAAATGATAACTGACCATCTACAAATTAAAAACTTGCAATTTTCTAGAGGTAATAGATTATTGTTTGATAATTTAAACTTTACATTTGAGCGAGGTAAGATTACTGCTATTCTTGGGCCAAGTGGTATTGGAAAAACAACACTTTTAAAATTAATTGGAGGGCAGTTAACCCTTGATAGTGGTGAAATTATATTTAATGGCAAAGCAATTCATGATTGTAGTGATGAAATAATTTATGACGCGCGAAAAAAAATGGGGATGCTATTTCAAAGTGGCTCACTTTTTAATGATCTTAGTGTCTTTGAAAATGTAGCATTCCCTCTTCGAGAACACTTTAATTTAAATGAAAGTTTATTGGTTACATTAGTATTAATGAAGTTAGAAGCCGTCGGTCTGCGAGGGGCAAGATATTTAATGCCAGCTGAACTATCGGGTGGAATGGCAAGAAGAGTGGCTTTAGCGCGTGCAATAGCACTTGATCCTGAATTGCTTATGTACGATGAGCCTTTTTCAGGGCAAGATCCAATTTCAATGAATGTATTATTAAAGCTTATTCAACAACTTAATAAAACACTCGGTCTGACCACTATTATTGTTTCGCATGATGTTAAAGAAGTTTTATCAATCGCGGATAACCTGTATGTTTTGGCGAATAACAAAATTATTGCTAAAGGCAAAGTTGATGAGGTAATGCAAACAGACAATGCGTTATTACAGCAGTTTTTAAATGGCGATAGTGAAGGACCTGTCCCTTTTCACTTTCAATGCGAAGATTTTCAATCAGAATTAACTCGAGTGTGTGAATGACAATTTCATTTATACGAGGCATCGGTAAAGCAACAATAAGTTTAATTTCAGTCATTGGCTGTGCTTGTTTGTTCTTGTTGAGGGCTCTATGGGGGAAGCCGCATAAAAATTTATTCTCATTATTTATACGACAAGTTTTTCAGTTAGGAATATTGTCCTTGCCTATCATCTTAACGGCTGGTCTTTTTATTGGTATGGTGCTGGCATTTCAAGCTTATTATGTGTTGGTAAATTACGCTGCGGAGCAAAGTTTAGGCAGCATGGTTGCTCTATCATTATTACGAGAATTAGGGCCTGTAATTACTGCGTTATTATTTGCAGGAAGAGCAGGATCTGCTTTAACCGCTGAAATTGGGTTGATGCAAAGTACAGATCAACTTGCCAGTATGGAAATGATGGCTGTTTCTCCTTTTAAACGTATTATTGCACCAAGATTACTCGCAGGAGTGATTGTATTACCGTTACTTACCCTGTTATTTAATGTGATTGCTATTTTTGGTGGGCACATGGTTGGGGTTACTTGGTTAGGTATCGACAGTGGTGCTTATTTGTCTACCATGCAAAGCAGCGTCCATTTTGGAGGTGATATTGTAAACGGCATGATAAAAAGTGCGGTTTTTGCATTTTTGATAACTTGGGTTGCTTTATTTAATGGCTATTATGTGGTACCAACCTCACAAGGTATTAGCCACTCAACCACACAAACCGTTGTCATTTCATCATTATTCGTGTTGGCAATGGATTTTCTGTTAACTGTTTTAATGTTTTGATTAGGATTAAATATGTCACAAAGAAAAGTTGAATTGTGGGTGGGAGCATTTGTGTTTGCAGGTGTTCTTGCATTTTTCGTTTTAGTGCTGAGTGTTGCGGGTATTTCTTTAAAAGGAGTAGGTAGTACTTATATAGTGTATGGAGAATTTAATAATGTGGGTGGTTTAAAAACCCGTGCGCCAGTGAAGGTCGGTGGTGTTGTTGTTGGAAGAGTGACAGATATAACTCTTGACACTAAAAACTTGACGCCCATAGTGAAAATAAGTATGTACAAAAATAAGGGCGTTTATCCAGAAACATCTTCATTATCCATTTTGACATCAGGTTTGCTCGGTGCTCAATATATTGCTCTTATTCCCGGTTTTATTGATGATGAAGATAATGGAGTCCTTAAAAATGGTGATAAAATTTCAGATACTAAATCGGCTTTGGTACTTGATGATTTAATTGGTAAGTTGATTTATTCAAAAAATAAAAATAAAAAATAAGAAGGGTTAAGTTATGTTGAAAAAGTTTATTACTTTATTTTTTTGCTTTTTAGCTACTTTTGTAAATGCAGTACAAGTTGATATGTCAAACCCTAATACTGTAATGCATGGTGTTTCAAGTGCAACGCTTAAGAGACTTGAGCAAGAAAAAGCAAAATTATCCGCACATCCAGACTATATAAACGATATCGTTAGAGAAGAGCTTATCCCTTACTTTGATTATAAATATGCCGCTTATAAAGTGCTTGGATCGAACCTAAAAGGTACCACTAAAGCACAAAGAGATGAATTTGTTGAGGTATTTAAAAATCATTTAATCGTAGCATATGGACATGTTCTTTCTCAATTTTCAAATCAAAAAATATCAATTAAAGACAATAATGATTACCATGGTAAAAAGACAGTTAAAATTTCGGTGACGCTTACTAATCAAAATAAAAAAATAACAAATTTAGTTTTTAAATTTAGAAAGAATAATAAAACAGGCAAGTGGAAAGTGTTTGATGTTATTGCAGAGGGGGTCAGTTTACTAAGTACTAACCAATCTGAAATTGGTAATATTATAAGCAAAAGTAGCGTTAACTATGTAATTAAACTGCTCAAGAAAAAAAATAAAGAGTAGAAATTGTGAATTCAAACATTATAGCCGATGATAAAAACAACCTGAAATTAAAAAATGATTTAGTGTTGAATAACCTAAGTGCAAACAATAAATTAATGGACACTATAGATTTTACTTGTGTTGAAAATATTGATTTGAAATGCGTCAAAGTCATCGATTCTGTAGGGCTTGCATATTTAACGCAGTTGAAAATATTGCATCCTCAATTAACATTTAGTGGGTGCTCAAAAAGTATAGTGTTATTATCAACATTGTACGGCTTGAATTTTCTTTTTTCTAATGAGAATGAGAATAATTTGTGAATATTAAAATAATTAAAGAAAAGCTAGAGAATGCATTGACATTAGATGAATGCATTGTCAAAGGTGAAAATGGAACATTTAACGTGATTGTCGTAAGTGCTTTATTTGAAACGTTAAGTAGGGTAAAAAAACAGCAAATTGTTTATGCGCCTCTTAAAGAAGATATTGCAACTAATACCATTCATGCACTTTCAATTAAGGCACTCACACCAACCGAATGGCAACAACAAAAGCATTTTATTTAAAGGAAAATAGTTAATGGAGCAGTTCTTAATTCAAGGAGGATGTACTTTATTTGGTGAAGTTAAAATATCAGGCGCCAAAAATGCGGCTTTACCAATTTTGTTTGCGACCATACTCACAGAAGGTAATGTTGATTTACAAAATGTTCCTTTGCTAAAAGATATTTCAACAACAATTGCATTATTGAAAGACCTAGGCGCAAAAGCAAATCAAAGCGGACATGAGGTCCATGTAAATACTAGCTCCGTGAAAAATTATAGTGCTTCTTATAAGTTAGTACAAAGCATGCGAGCTTCAATTTTAGCATTAGGTCCTCTCGTTTCACGCTTTGGTAAAGCAGATATTTCATTGCCTGGTGGCTGTGCTATAGGCGCACGTCCAGTTGATTTACATATCGTTGGGCTTGAAAAAATGGGCGCTAAAATTAAAGTTGAAGATGGTTTTATAAAAGCGCGTGTTGACGGTCGGCTCAAAGGTTGTTTTATTGATATGGAAATGGTGAGTGTAACAGGCACGGCTAATTTGATGATGGCAGCAACACTAGCAGAAGGTATAACAACAATAAAACACGCCGCCAAAGAGCCTGAAATTATAGATCTTGCTAAATTTATAAATACTATGGGTGGAAAAATTACAGGAATGGGAACTGATGTTATCAGCATTGAAGGCGTTGAATCATTAGGTGATTGTATTTATAAAATTCAACCAGATCGTATCGAAACGGGCACTTTTCTCACAGCAGGCATAATAAGTGGCGGAAAAGTGACATGTGTAAATACAGATCCAACTTTGTTAACTGCTGTACTTGAAAAGCTAGAAGAAGCTGGTGCGTTAATTACAACGGGTAAGGATTGGGTATGTGCGGATATGATTGGTAAAGAACATAAGGCTGTTGATATTGTTACAAAGCCTTACCCTGGTTTCCCAACGGATATGCAAGCGCAATTTACAGTGCTAAATATCATTGCTAATGGTATAGGAAATATAACAGAAAATATTTTTGAAAATCGTTTTATGCATGTACCAGAGTTAGCCCGCATGGGCGCAAATATAAAGCTTCATGGCAACAAGGCTGTGTGTGGAAATCATAGAGAATTGTGCGGTACAAAAGTAATGGCAACTGATCTTCGCGCATCAGCAAGTCTTGTTATGGCAGGTTTAATTGCCAAAGGGATCACGATTGTTAGTGAAATATACCATATTGATAGAGGTTATGAGTGTATCGAAAATAAACTTATCCAACTTGGCGGAAAAATTCAGCGTATGGAGGAGCCTGAGGGTGTAAAAAGAACTGTGTAAATGCTTATTCTGTATGATCTATAAAAGGTCTAAATAATGAGTAACTCCATGATAACAGAAAAATGCAAGATTTTTTAATGATCTAACATAAGATCTAAAAACACCTGAAGATCATAACCAATTAAGCGCCATGTTAACTAAAATTTCGGTTGAAGTGGCGTTACGCTCAGAAATGCCCCAGCACCTTGGCGAAGCTAAAGATCACTCCAATTCTATAAATAATAACAGTCGTAATGGTTAATCTAAAAACTCCTCAAAGGCTGTGATAGCAATATTGAAATACAGACTCCTCTCGATAGAGACTGAAGCTTTGAAGCTTAGCGAGTAAAAAAGCGTCAAACGTGTATAAGCGGCATGGATGAACAACACCTGACACTTTATGCAAAAGGAATGAGTACGTGTGATATAACCGTTATATTTCAAGAAATGTATGGTGCAGACGTATCTGCCGAGCTTGTCTCCCATGTGTCTGCACCAGAAATAACTGCTGTGATAATTAGAAAAAGGATATCTAGGAGTTTATGTTTCACTTTCCCTTGTTGTCTGGGATCTGAAACAAGTGATAAGTTTTTAAAGAGTGGTTTACTGAGGATCTTTGACTTCTTCTTGGCTATAAAAAGAAGTATATGATCATAGGTAAAGTCGATCTGCAAGCCGATCCTTTTTTAAACAAAGATCGTGAGAGGTATATCACAAACTAGGTGGCAAAACGCTTGATAAGTAGACACTTTTCGTAATTTCGCCCTGAAAGCACGACCGCTGGTCGCTGGTCGTCAATAGGGCGCCCCTTAAGGCTAAATTACGATATATCTTATCTTGTAAAGACTTTATCGACGACAGAGTCAGTATTTCTATCTGTTACCTTTTAGAGTTTTCATTTCAAGCGGCTCTGAATGTTTTTACAATTTTATTAAATTAATTACATGTTATTGAATGATGTGTATAGAGGTAGTATTCGTTGTACCTGATGCAACTAAGGCACCCGTTACCATACAGACTTTATCCCCTTTTTTTGCAAGCCCACATTGTTTAGCCATTTCCATTCCAATAATGTAGAAATCTTCCATTGATTTTGGACGAGTAATTAATTTTGCAAGTACACCTTTAGTCAATGTTAATTGACGCGTACATTGAGGTGTTGTTGCAAGTGCTAAAATGTGTGCGGTTGGGAAGTATTTACGGACAGATCGTACAGAACGACCATTTTGAGTTGATACGATTATTAATTTAGCATCTACTTGTACCGAGTTATCTACTGCACCACTGCAAATAGCTTCGGTGACATGGATCCCTGCTACTTTAAAACTTTGAGATATGTTTGATTGTAAGTGAAGAGGGATCATTGTTTTATCTGTACGCTCACAAATTGAAGCCATAATAGCAACAGCTTCAGCTGGATAGTCACCTTTTGCACTTTCACCAGATAGCATTACAGCATCAGTACCATCTAAGATTGCATTTGCAACATCCCCTGCCTCTGCCCGCGTGGGACGAGGATTATAAATCATAGAATCAAGCATTTGCGTTGCAGTAATCACTGGTTTACGGGCAGCGTTAGATTTTTTAATCATCATCTTTTGTGCAAAAATAACTTCATTTACGGCAATTTCAACGCCAAGATCGCCCCGAGCAACCATTATCCCGTCAGAGACTGCTAAAATATCATCAAAGTTGTCAATCCCTTCTTGGTTTTCAATTTTTGAGATGATTTGAATAGTCTTGCCACCATTTTCTGTAAGTAATTCACGAATTGCTAATACATCTTCCTTCTTACGAATAAATGACGCAGCAATAAAATCAACCTTGTTTTTGCAGCCAAATATAATATCTGCTTTATCTTTGGAAGACAGTGCTGGAAGGTTAACACTAACATTAGGTAAGTTTATTCCTTTATTTTCTCCGAGAGTGCCAGAGTTCATTACAGAACAAATAATTTCATGATCTTTAATTTGTTGTACTGTCAATTCAATTAAGCCATCATCAATTAAAACGGTGTTGCCTAAGTTAAGGTC
Source organism: Psychromonas sp. (assembly GCA_023145575.1). Lineage (GTDB taxonomy): Bacteria > Pseudomonadota > Gammaproteobacteria > Enterobacterales > Psychromonadaceae > Psychromonas. The sequence continues at coordinate 2,354 of JAGLDN010000179.1, read as the reverse complement.
ATTTGGTAAATTTTCGTAAGTTACTGCAACAATCGTATTATCGCCAACAATAGTTTGATCTGTTGTTAAAGTGAATTCTTGTCCAGCTTTTAATGTGACATCTTTACCATTTTTTAATTTTACAGTGCGAATTTCAGGACCTTTAGTATCCAATAAAATTGCGATATTCTTTTGTAACTCTGTTGCGATTTCTCGAATTAATTCTATGCGCGTGTAATGCTCTTTCGTATTACCGTGTGAGAAATTAAGGCGCATGATATTCATGCCATTGTCTATTAGTTGTGTAAGCATCTCTTTAGATTCTGATTTTGGTCCTATGGTGCAAACTATTTTAGTTTTTCTCATTAGTTTTACTCTTTATTTGGGGTAAAATTGGTATATATTTATTTTAATCTAATTACTAGTAAGCTACTATGAACTACAAACGTTAATTACTATATGCTATTTTAAGAATATTAAACCTTTTTGTCAAAAAGAAAGTCAACTAAATTAGATTATTGATTTTAACTGTTAGAATAAATGAATCTTCGCAAAAATACCAAGAGTTAATTAAGAATAATGATGAATTTGCTTGAAAAATATGAATTAGATTTACAACAAGATGATTTTATTAAAGATGAATGCCAAATTAGTGCCATTCATTATTTAATGGATCTATCGAGTAGCCTTGTAAGCAGTAATGTACAAAAAAATCAGCCTAGACATTTTTGGCAATCAATATTTGCACAACCTCGAGAAAATGTGATGCAAGGGCTTTATTTATATGGTGATGTTGGTCGTGGAAAAACGTATTTAATGGATTTGTTTTTTGATAACCTAGAAATAAATTCTAAAATGCGTCTTCATTTCCACCATTTTATGCACACAGTACATAAAGAGATGAATTTATTCGCAGGCCAAAAAAATCCGCTTATTCTGATTGCCAAAAAACTTTCAAAACAAACCCAAGTTATTTGTTTTGATGAGTTTTTTGTCGAAGATATTACCGACGCGATGATTTTGGCTGGTATATTTAAGGCGCTATTTGATCAAGGTGTGGTGTTGGTTGCAACGTCAAATACTCCGCCTGAGGATTTGTATAAAAAAGGTCTTCAACGGGCACGATTTATTCCAACAATCGCGCTTCTTAGGAAATATTGCCATATTTTTAATCTTGATAATGGAAAAGATTACCGCCTTGATAGTATTGCCCAAACAGAAATATACCACTTTCCATTAGATGACGGTGCACATTTGCAAATACAGGGTGCGTTTGAAAGGTTGGCCAAAGGTCATAAGCAATATAATAAAATTATCGAAATAAATCAACGGAGTTTGAAAACAAAAGCACTGAGTAATGATGTGTTATACATGACATTTTTAGCCTTGTGTGATAGCCCGCGCAGTGTGAATGATTACATCGAAATTGCGATTTTGTATCGCACTGTTTTAATAGACAATGTGATGCAAATGGATGATTTAAAAAATGATTTGGCGCGTCGTTTTATTGCGATGATTGATGAGTTTTACGACAAACATGTTGTGGTGATCATCAGCGCGGAAGTCAGTATTAAAGCATTGTATGTCGGTGATAAGTTGTCATTTACCTTTAAGCGTTGCGTGTCGAGATTATTTGAAATGCAAAGCCACGCATATTTATCAAAGAGTCATAATTTTAAAGTGTGATGATTTCCTAAAAAATATTTAATAGTAAAAATCGGCACCTGAATTGAAGTTAAATTAAAAGAATAAAAAATGATTATAATAAAAGGAAACAAAGTGACAGGTATCGACGCCACAAAGAAATGCTTAGTTAACAATGTGAATTTTTAAAGAAGATATCCTCAGTATTGATAATTATTATCAAGGAGCAATCAACTTAGAGTTGGAATCTCCCTTAAAAACAAAGCCATTTGATATAACAACAGAACTCATAAAATGGTTTGAAGTACAGCCTGAAAACCATGACGTTTTTTGGTTTTTAAAAAATTCAGCTTATTATGGAACAAAGGTGGATCGCCAGAAAGTACCTATGTTTTTATTTGCATGCCTCACAACTCTATACATTTCAATAATCTGTTTCAGATCGAAGTATTAGCACCTGATTTAAAGATCGAAGGCGTTGATGATTTCAAAGTTATCATTGATAAAATACATAAAAAAGAATCTAATTTGTATTATATACCCATGTGACGTAAAATGCTTTGTTAGGCTCAAGATCGATGATCAGAACAAGGCGCAATATTAGGTAATTGTTGTCCACTTTTCTATTATTGTAACGCAGTCTTGGTTTTCGAGCTTGTGCCCCGCAGGGCAAGGCAACTAGTACCAAGGCGCGTTGTTATAAAATCTCTATGTAGAATAACTATTTAGGA
>JAGLDN010000178.1 GCA_023145575.1 Psychromonas sp. | reverse complement strand
GTTAATCATCGAGAGGGCAATTTTATGCCTAGCACCTTGGTACAATCTCCCTTGCTGAATTTGCACTTTTGCGTCACATGGATATATAACGACGTTATTGCACAAGTACTTTTCAATTGTGGCTAATGTTGCTTTACCCACTATAAAATTTAAATTGGTTACTATTGTTTATTTGCAACGGGTCCAAAGTATGTAGCATAGGCTCCTAAATTGTGGTGAACAATAAATATATATTCTATCGGGTGCAAGATGTGTATTTTTCATTTTAGACGTTATAAAGTCGTTAATTGAATCATTAGAACAAAACATTCTTTTTTTTGTATCGTCAACTTGGATAATGCGCTAATTTTTTTAAATCATTAACAAAGTTAATCACTTGAGAGTTTATACATCTTCCGTATTTCGGGATTATATGACCTAACTAACTCAGCATTGATGGCACAATTAGAAATCTCACATAGAAAATCTATCTTATTAAAATTAATATTAATAAAAAAGGTGATTTTTGAGTTATATTTTTATATAATACTTTTGCCCACGTTATTCACCTCCCCAAATGAAAAGGTGGATCAATATCTAGGTTATCTTCCGTATAAATTACATTGAAGTAATTTGGGTATATTAATTTAGGCTTGATGTATTCGAAGGGATACAAACTGGCTGATACATTTTTATTTTTAATTGGTAGAATATTACTAATTTTCTTCTTTAATCATTATTTTGGGTAAAACTTAATGAAAACATTTGTTGCTAAACCAGCTGAAGTTCAACACGATTGGTTCGTTGTTGACGCTGAAGGTAAAACTTTAGGCCGTCTGGCTACTGAAATTGCTCTACGTTTACGTGGTAAACATAAAGCCGAATTTACGCCACATGTCGATACAGGTGATTATATCATCGTCGTTAATGCAAAGAAAATTACTGTAACAGGTAATAAAGCAAAAGGAAAAGTTTATTACCACCACACAGGCTTCATTGGTGGAATCAAGTCAATTAACTTTGAAGATCTAATAGAACGTGCGCCAGAACGTGTTATTGAGAAAGCGGTTAAAGGCATGTTGCCAAAAGGTCCTTTAGGGCGAGCAATGTATCGAAAACTTAAAGTCTATGCTGGATCTGAGCATCAACATTCCGCGCAGCAACCTCAAGTTTTAGACATCTAATAGGAATATAAAACAATGGCAAATCAATATTACGGTACTGGTCGTCGCAAAAGCGCTGTAGCTCGCGTATTTATGAAGGCAGGTAGTGGTAAAATAATTATCAACAAACGTAACCTCGATGAATATTTCGGTCGTGAAACTGCATGTATGGTTGTTCGTCAACCACTTAAATTAATTAATGTTGAAGAAAATTTTGACTTTAACATTACAGTGAAAGGAGGGGGTACGACAGGTCAATCTGGCGCGGTCCGTCTTGGTATCACTCGTGCATTATTGCAGTATGATGAAACGCTTCGTGGCGATTTACGTATCGCTGGTTTCGTTACACGTGATGCACGTATTGTAGAGCGTAAGAAAGTTGGTTTACATAAAGCACGTAAGCGTCCTCAGTTCTCTAAACGTTAAGATTATGTTTGGGATATTATAAAAAGCTCAGTTTTCACTGGGCTTTTTTACATGAAATTTCTCTTTTAAAATCTGAATTAATCATGAAGAAAATACAGATAACTTCGGAATTTATGACGTTATTACAAATCACATCACGCAATATTTGAAATATCAACGATTGTTCTGCGCCACTTCGTAAATTTAAAGTTAAAGACTTGTAAAGGTCACTTTTTTTCAATAATATTCCTTAAAATTCAGTGTCTAGAATAATGCGCTTTAGAAATGCGTTGTCATGAGATCCTTTGAATGTTTTCCTAAGGTGTAACGTTCAAGAATAAAATATAAACAGCCTAAAACTCAATCAGTCAATTTGTGAGATCCATTGTAGGATCTTTAAAATAAAAAGTGGCGAGTGGTATATCCATGCAAATTCAAAATGCAACGTCATATCTACAAGTTTACCTGAGGTGAATAAAAACAAAGCTTTTAATTCTTAATTAGTCATTTTCTATAATGATTTAATAATAATGCAAATTGATTGAAGTTGTTATTGCCGTTGCTTCGGACTTGGTTGATTGTTCAATAGGGCAGTTCATTATGGCACAATCTAAAAGAGAATAACCAAACAATAATTTACATTATCCGTTAATATGATCTACAAACGATAAGCTTAGTTTATTGTTGATAAACATTGTGTTGAGCCTTAGTGTCATTATCGACAACGCAGCTGATGTTGTATCTTTATGGCGCGTGAGTATAGAATCACATTTACCTATGATCTTATGTTTCTATTTAAGCAACAGGGAAGCACAAAATGAACGGATTAAATCTATTATTTAACTTAATAATTACTCGAGATCCTTGGCAACTTTTGAAAATTAAGCATAAATTGACGAATGTTCTATTTTTAATAATAACCGCATGGATAGCTAGTTTAATTAGTTGAAACAAAAGAGAAGATTTTTCGGTAGATAATATTCAATGGCTACAAAGATTCATATCTCTGATATCCCCAATACCTTCACATCATACTATTGGACGTTTTTTCAGCAATTAAGACGAGACAATTTAAGAAGGCGTTTGTATAGTGGATGAACGAGTGTAAGAGAATGGCACAGGGTGTAGTTATTATCGATGAACGAGTGTAAGAGAATGGCACAGGGTGTAGTTATTATCGATAGAAATGCCTTAGCGATTCAAACATGTGCAAGCTACATTACCCATTAATGAGCACACATGATTTTTTAATGTGATGATCGAATACGTATTGGACGTTGCATCATGCAGTAACATGGTAATATAAAAATTATTTGCTAAAAGATAAATTTTTAATTGCTTTAAACGGAGAGATTAAATGAACAATGTGCCTGTGAATAGTGGCCGTCGGAAGTTCCTTACAATCACGACGAGTGTGGTTGGTGCTATTGGTGTAGTGGCTGTCGCAGTGCCTTTTATCAGCTCTTGGAGTCCGAGTGACAAAGCAAAAGCTGCAGGTGCGCCAGTTTCTGTAGATTTTAGTAAAATTCAACCTGGACAGATAATTAGAGTTGAATGGCGTGGAAAACCTGTTTGGATTGTCTCACGCACTCAAAACACACTGGATAATTTGAAGAGCATAGCTGAAAAATTAAGAGATCCTTCCTCAATTGAAGATCAGCAACCAAAATATGCGAATAATATGTATCGTTCAATCAAACCTAATATTTTTGTAGCAGTTGGAATATGTACCCACCTTGGTTGTTCTCCTACTTATTTACCGAAATCATTTTCACAGATGCAAGAAGGCGTTCCTTCAGGTTTTTTTTGTCCTTGTCACGGTTCAAAATTTGATTTGGCAGGACGAGTTTTCAAAAATGTACCTGCGCCATTAAATCTAGTAGTTCCCCCACATCATTATAAAAGTGATACTGAAATTCTAATCGGTTTAGACTCAGGAGATGCATAATGTTTAAAAAATTAGCTATGGATGGCGTGGATTGGTTGGATGCACGTATCCCAATAACAGAAACGTGGAATAAACACCTCGCTCAATATCCAACACCTGTGAATTTCAATTTTTTGTATTTTTTTGGATCATTAGCAATGCTGGTACTGGTTAACCAAATCATAACGGGGATCTGGTTGACCATGTATTATAATCCATCCGCTGCAGGTGCATTTGCCTCTGTTGAATATATTATGCGTGATGTCCCGTATGGGTGGTTACTGCGCTACATGCACTCAACGGGTGCCTCCGCTTTTTTTGTCATTATTTATTTGCACATGTTTCGTGGGTTTATTTATGGCTCATACCAAAAACCGCGAGAATTAATTTGGATCTTCGGTATGCTCATTTTTCTTGTATTAATGGCTGAAGCATTTATGGGCTACTTGTTACCCTGGGGACAAATGTCTTTCTGGGGTGCACAGGTTATTATCTCGCTATTTGGTGCCATTCCCGTTATCGGTGATGATTTAACGCTTTGGATCCGTGGTGACTATGTAATTTCAGGTGCAACGTTAACGCGTTTCTTTGCTCTACATGTTGTTGCTTTACCACTTTCACTTGTCGCTTTAGTATTTTTACATATCGTCGCACTGCATGAAGTTGGATCAAATAACCCCGATGGCGTAGAAATAAAACAGAAAAAAGGCTCATTACCCGAAGAGGTGAAAAGTAAATTTACTTTTCATGCGCATTATAGTAATAAGAAAGATATTATGGATGCGATCCCCTTCCATCCCTATTTTACGGTGAAAGATATTATGGGGGTAGTGGTATTCTTAATTATCTTTTGTGCCATTATTTTTTACCTGCCTGCTGGTCATGGTTATTTCCTTGAGGCACCAAATTTTGAAGCGGCAAATAGTTTAAAAACACCGAACCATATCGCACCCGTATGGTATTACACACCTTACTATGCAATTTTGCGAGCGATACCTAATAAATTGTTCGGTGTCGTATGTTTTGGTGGTTCAATTGCCATTTTATTTCTTTTGCCGTGGCTTGACAGGTGTAAGGTTAAATCAATCCGCTATCGTAGCTGGATACATCAACTAAATATTACTCAGTTTGTTATTTGTTTTATCGTCTTGGGTATTTTAGGTGCATTACCTGCAACTCCGCTGATGACAATAATTGCACAAATTGCATCTATTGGTTATTTTGGTTTTTTTATTGCACTTTGGATTTACTCTAAAAATGAAAAAACTAAGCCACTACCAAAAAGGCTGACTTACTGATGAAGAAATTACTTTTTGTCTTAGTGGCTTTGTTGCCGACATTTGCCTTTGCATCAGGTGGGGGCTTTGCACTTCATAAAGCAAAATATGACCTAACTGATAAAGCTTCATTGCAAAATGGTGCCAAATTATACATGAATTATTGTTTTGCTTGTCATTCAACTGGCTATCAAAGATATCAACGTGTGGCGAGAGATTTAGGCATTCCACTTGAATTAATGAAAGACAACTTGATATTTTCTGATAGTAAAATTGGTGATCTAATGGTGAATAGCATGAATAAAAAAGAAGCCGCTAAATGGTTTGGTAGTGCACCGCCTGATTTAACGCTTGAAAGCAGGTTACGCGGTGCTGACTGGATCTATAGTTATCTTCATTCATTCTATAAAGATGGTACGCGTCCATTTGGGGTAAACAATGCAGTATTTCCAGATGTTGGTATGCCAAATATTTTAGAAGAATTACAAGGCGTTCAATCGGCTATTTTTGATACTTATGAAGTAGATGGCACAAAACATGAGCGCATCGTTGGTTTTAAAAGTGATGGCTCTGGAGAACTGTCATCTGATGAGTATGATAAAGCAGTAACAGATTTAGTAAACTTTTTAGTTTATGCTGGTGAGCCAATAAAACTAAAACGTCAAAGCATGGGCGTGTGGGTGTTAGGCTTCTTATTTATACTTTTCATCTTGACCTATTTATTGAAGAAAGAATACTGGCGAGATGTACCCTAGTTGTTAATTTAAAAACAAATGAGTGCTAAAAAGGCAATAATATTAAATGCTGTTGTTGTCTTAAATGGCCTACTGTTTCGAATGTTGTAATACAGTATATTGCTAGTATCATAAATAATTAGCCAACGATTTGTAGGGCACAATTTCCATTATCATTTAAGGTGCAAAATATATCAAGTGTTGAGGTAAAAAGATCTTAGGCGGGAAGTTTTTGATCTAACATGTTTTATCGATACTTGTCTACTTTGACTTTTTTACCTATTGGCTCGACAGCTAGAAAAATAATAAAGTTTAAATGTGCCTTTTTCATTTAAACTGAGGTAATTAACGTAGTTAATTAATGAGAGGGCAGCTTGGCAGTATTTGATAAGGGCTAACCCTTAAAGTTTAAATTTCATTTTATTTAAACTACCAGTGAATGATTGAGCAGCTAATCGTAGAGAGGTCATTTAAATTCGGTTTAACTTTGTGTTCGAGCGGACGGCTAAATAAAGCACTTTGATTGGTAATGGCGATAAATGCGCGGAAAACACCTTCGTTGTCTTTTAATAGATTAATTGTAGTGCGAGATCACAGGATCAGGCTGTTTCCAAAAAATAGCTTGACCAAGTTTTATTTAGTTTATTTAGTTCTTAGATTCATTTCTCAAGTGAATAGCTTAAATTAGTTGGGTGTAGATCCTTCGGAACGTCGAAAAGATCTTTAAAATTCAATGTGTTATATAAAACATAAGTAAACAAGAAGAGCCTTTTGTGGTACTAATTATGCTACCAACAACAATAAGCAACCCCAAAAGACCTTCTTATTAATCTAGCTTACTTGAATACTCCTG
>JAGLDN010000177.1 GCA_023145575.1 Psychromonas sp. | reverse complement strand
ACAAGGTAACTTGCACAAATTAGCGTTGTTATAAAATATCGACTTAGAATAACTATTTAGGAATTAAAGTCTTTATGTTTAATTCGACCTTTGGTGATTAACGCAGTTAATCACCAAAGATCAATTTTATGCCTAGCACCTTGGTAGTATTTCCCTTGCTGAATTTGCACTTTTACGTCACATGGGTATATACATCGCTCGTGTCTTCATCTGTGGTAGCACTGTCACTTTTACGTCACATGGGTATATACATGATGAGGAGAATATTGTGAATTTCACCCTAAAAGAGGCATCAGGCAACGAACGATAGCTGTTTGCGAACGGCTCAAAGGTAAAAGTCACAATTATTTATTGGGAGTTAAAGGCTATTTATCATACCTTTTAAAAAGTAATTTAGACAGCAAGCAGGCAATAAAGCGAGAAACGCCAGTACGATATAATATGGTCGATCATCTTGAACATACAGAACAAACTTTTTTAAATGGAACTCGTCAACTGGTTGAAACTGTGATTGGTCAGCTAACAGGTCAGTTTAATATGAATAAAGTATGGGCTAGAAAAATGTGGGCTTTATCTGAACGATTAAGTTGTAAGATAAAAGCTCATGGATCGGGTATGCTTAGCAATACATTAATCAAAAATAAACCACTGCAACTTGAGCATGTTTTTTCTAGCTAAAGTCGCTCATGGCATTAGACTACATCGAAATAGTAGGAACCTAACATGATTTTGCCATGGTTGGCGCGCTAACACGGCTTATTATGAAAACAAGGTAGCCTTGCGGTGCAACAATCGAAAAGAGAGTCACCATAAAAGAATTAACATCTTTCCGTTAATTCTATCGAAAAATAATTAGCGAGGCTAATCGTTGATAGTTCGAATGTTGGGCCTTATTCTGATCTTTAATTTCGAGCCTAGTGTTTCATTATGAAGGAACATGGGGGATATTATTTTAATAGTTTTTTATTATAAAGTGCCTTGTCTGCGCGCGTAAACATTGATTTGGCTGTATCGCCCACTTCCCACTGACTAAAGCCTGCAGAGCAGGAGAAATTACATTCTTTTAACAACATATTTTTTTCTATTACCGTTGCAATACGATTTAATACCTTAGAAATTGATATGTGATCGCCAGGTTGAAGTATAAGTGTAAACTCATCTCCACCAATTCGAAAAACAGAATCAGAAGACCGAACCGCCTCTGTTAGCACTTTTGCAAATTCAATGAGTGCATTATCGCCTTTTATATGTCCAAATGTGTCGTTAATTTCCTTAAAATCATCAGCATCTAACACAATTAGTGCAAGTCCTTGATGAGTACGATTGCTTTGTTCAATTGCACGTTGGATACTTTCAGTATAATAAGCGCGATTACTCACTTTAGTGAGATGATCTTTAAAAATAAGTTTGTTTAACTCACTTAGTTGCAATGCTTGGCGAAGACATGGGATAAGCAAACTATGAAACTCAATAAGTTGTTTATTTTCAGTCGCAGTAAGGGGCTTGTTACTTTGATATGTGAGTGTGCCAACTCTTTCCGCTGTTGATGAAAGAGATAAATTATAACTATCACTATAAAGATGATTAGAGGTTCGATTGTGATCAAAAGATCCTTGAGCTGATTGAAATATAAGAGAAAAACCGCGAATATATTTTTTAATTAAAAGTGAAAAATTATTTAACATTTTTTCAAGATCAAAACTTTCTTGCAAAACAGAAAGACACACAGCTTTGTCTTCAAAACTTATTAAATCATGACTTTTAAAGATATCATAAATATTTTCTTCATTGTCTGAATATAATGCGCTTGTTCGTACTGTTTCCATAATAATACCCCTTAAGAAAATTTGACACTTATACTGTAGCCTGTAATAGATATATAGCAAGCAGAATTCATGCCACATATTAATTTTATTTATTTCAATTATAAATTTCCCAAAATAGCAAGTTTGGCTAATACTTAGATAAGGTTTTTTTTTAATAAAAGAGGGGTTATGCTTCAAGATATTTTGCTATTACTTTTATTTGCCATTATAAATGTCATTATTTTTAGAAAAATGAAATTCTCGAACATCATTGCCTACTTATTTACTGGGTTTATTGTTGGGCCTTCATTATTTGATATTTTAGGATCATACCATGAGATTGAACTTATTGCCGAATTTGGTCTTGTATTTTTAATGTTTTCACTAGGCTTAGAGTTCTCTATTAATAAGCTTATGGCAATGCGCCGCGCGGTTTTTGGTATTGGTGCCCTCCAGGTAACCGTTTCATTTTTTCTCTTCTATGCCATTAATTTGGCTGTCGGTATGACGTGGCAACAAGCATTTACTATTTCTTGTGTTTTAAGCCTTTCATCAACAGCCATTATTATAAAAGAGCTCACTGATCGGCAACAATTACATTCGCGGAAAGGTCGACTTGCAGTTGCTATTTTACTGTTTCAAGATCTGGCCATTGTTCCTTTTTTAATTGCTATTCCTATTATTGCCGTGCCCTTTTCCGATGTGAGTCTTTTATCTTCTATCTCCTATTCATTTCTTAAAGGTGCTTTCGCAATTTTTGTGTTACTTTCTGTTGGGCGCTGGATCTTACCTCGATTTTTTGACGAAATAGCCACATTACGCTTTGATGAAATATTTACTCTTTCCAGTTTATTTATTGTTTTACTCGCTGCAGCCTTTACACATATGCTTGGTTTATCAATGGCATTAGGAGCATTTTTGGCAGGCATGATGCTAGCTGAAAGTCATTATAAACATCAATTAGCATCTGATATTCGTCCTTTTAAAGACATTTTAATGGCAATGTTTTTTATTACGATTGGGACCTTATTAAATGTAAATGTTTTAAGTAACAACTTTTTATTGTTACTTATCTTAGTGTCAGGTGTAATCATAGCTAAAGCATTTACCATTACTATTGCAGCATTGATGATGAAAGAGAAATTAAATATTTCATTGGGTGTTGGCATCGCACTGTCTCAAATGGGGGAATTTGGATTTATATTGCTCGCACTCGGTACTAAATATTCTATTTTAGATGAAGAGCTTACCTCTTTGCTCATTGCAACAGGGGTTATCAGTATGACACTCACTCCATTGTTAATAAAATACAGCCATAAAATAATTAAAAAAGTATTACATCATTCAGAAGAAATAATAAACGTCCCACAAATACTTCCAAAAAATTATTATGATCACACCATTATTTGTGGCTATGGATGTATAGGGCAAATTGCTACTCGATTTTTAAAAGCCGAATTACTCCCATTTATAGTATTAGACAGAGATCCTCTACGTGTAAAAGAAGCGCAAGAAGTATGTGAAAATGTTAAGTTTGGAGATGCTACCCGCAGAGATATTTTATTAATTGCAGGCATTGAAAAAGCAAAATTAGTCATTATAACCTTTGATAACCTAGACCAATCTCTTTCCTTGATAGCAACTATAAAAGCAATCAACTCCAATATAAAAATATTAGTGAGAACTAAGAATGATAATGGGTTATCGAAATTAAAAGAAGCTGGCGCAACAGAAGTTATCCATGAAAGACTTGAAAGGCGTTTAATATTCGTAGCACACATGCTTGATTTATCAGGAATTTCTCGGGAAAAAATATTACTCCGTCTTGATAAAGAACGAAAATTAAAATATAAGCATTTACAAGGGTTTTATTATGGGCAAGAAAGCTTAACGGCAACAAAAGAATCGTATAACGTACAATTATATGCTTTCATACTAGAGGCTAATACTGAGATCCTTAACACAAAAATACTGGAATATCATTTTCATCGGGTAACATTAATGTCCTTACACAGAGAAAATGGAAAAGAGGTAGTAATCACTAGAGAGACAAGGTTTCAAATCGGCGATCATTTATTATTACAGGGTTATAAAACTGATTTACTCATCGCTGAAAAAAAATTGAAGCCCGATCATGATATCAATCGCACGAAATAAGTGTGCAATTTTGGATGTTACGCAATAATTTAAAATTCCAGATGAAAAACGATTAAAGTATCGCTATGAATAAAAATAAACAAATATTTGAGCTGTATATTGATCATCTGGTAACTACATTAAGTGATCCAACAGCAACTAGCTTATCGAACCGTCTAGATGGGAATAATAGTCACGATGATATTACCCGCTTCTTTTCCCACAAACCGTTTGCTTCTGTTGACTTGTGGGCAAATGTAAAAAAAGAGGTCGTCAAATTGAATCTGATGATTCCGTTTTAATCTTAAACGACACCGTTCATTATAAACCATTCTTGAGTGAAAATGAGCTTAGTAGCTGGCACTTCGATCATACCGTTGGTCGCTGAGTCAAAGGCATAAACTAACTCAATTATATTTTTCATGCTAGATAATCAAAGATCTTAGTTGCCTTTAGGCTCATTACAAAAGAAATTAAATACTCATATATTACGACACAAAAGCTATAAAGAAAGTGTAGCACCACTAAAAATGAGGACTTAATATTCATACTTAAAGCATATAAAAATCAATTAAAATGGCACTACATATTAGCTGACAATTTGTTTTCATCAATTGTTAACATGATATTTATTCATGAAAAAATGAAAAAATATTTAGGTCGCGAATGAAAAAGTAACCGTTAAATTGTGTTAAGTAAAGAAGATAAATTACAAGGGAATTTTCATTGAATTGGTTAGAAACTCCGTTTTACGGTTGGGTAAAAGCAATGGATGTAGCAATTCCTTCAAATCGACAAATCTTTAAAAAAATGATGGCAGTGAATGAATATTATATTTGATGAGTCATCACGATAAGCTTTATAAGCAGTCAATTGAAACGAACTATCAAAAACGATGGAACGTTGAAGTTTTCCATAAAAATATAAAATTAAGCTCTGTGACATGGTTTAATAGATTCAC
>JAGLDN010000176.1 GCA_023145575.1 Psychromonas sp. | reverse complement strand
TGAATGTTATAACGCAGGACTGGTGTTTGAGCTAAAGCACCGAAGACAAGGTAACTTGCACAAATTAGCGTTGTTATAAAATATCGACTTAGAATAACTATGTAGGAATTAAAGTCTTTATTTTAATTCGACCTTTGGTGATTAACGCAGTTAATCATCAAGAGGGCAATTTTATGTCGAGTACTTGCCACAATTTGCTGATCTGACTATGCAAAATGAACTAACATGGGTATAGTATTACTCTTCAGGTGCAAACCAACGAAGAGAGATAAAAACATGAACTGGGAAGCAATACCTTCGCCAAAACGAAAACCAGCCCATTTAGACACGTTTTTTATTCTGTAAGTGATTTATTCCTATAGAGCGTAAAATTACATTTTGATCTTAAATTGAAAGTGGCGAAGGTATTGTGGAAGACAAATTAATATCATTAGGCAGATTCAACCGCCAAATGCATAATCATCATACCACTAGTGCTAGCAAATGTTTCATCATCATCTCGAATGGTGTTTGGTATAATAGCACTTTTCTTGGTCTATTATTTAACTGAATTAAATTACGACGAACGGCTTCATCGTGGATCAGTTTAAAATCTGTTGATTTAGGCCAATATTGTCGTACCAATGCATTGGTATTTTCATTCAATCCTCGCTACCAGAACAATATGGATCTGCAAAAAAGTAATCACATTCAAGCTTCTTAGAAACCTCTTTATGATAAGCAAATTCTTTATCTTTGTCTGCTGTGATTATTAAAACTAAATCCTAAATGGCGCCAAAAATTTAATTGTTGCATCTGTCACTGTTCTCGCTGATTTATCAAAGATCCGCTTCGTTACAGTGTAACGAGTTAGCCGTTCAACTATTGTGACTCGACCACCGCTATGGACTTTGCCGATGACCAAATCTATCTCCCAATCACCAACTCGAATTCGTTCATCAACAACAGTTTGAAGATCTTCTATGCCTATACGATCCATTATGTACCCGCGTCCAGCTAGTTTTTCCTTAGATCTATAATTATTCTTTTTAGCTTTCCTGCGCAATAATTTGTAGAGTTCTCAGCCTTGCTTTTTGTCTTCCCAAATGAACTTATAGATCATTTCATTGCTGACTTTAATGGTCTTTGAAATACCACTCTTTAGTCGCCCAGTAATTTGTTAAGGCTCCATTTATCTTTTAGTTTTGATGTGATACACTTAACTGTTTCAGGTGTCATAACTGGGCAAGACACAGCGCTTGACCGCCTTTTAATTGCTTTGTTATTTGCCTGGATTGCACGATACCACCGCTTGCCAATATTACGTTCCAACTCTCGCGAAATCGTTGATTGATTCACACCAAGTTGTTCGGCTATTTGAGTTTGATTAATTCCGCTGTTATTAAGCGTCTAAAGTTCGATCTTAGAGGCTCAGTCAGTTGTTTATGTTTTTTCATTATTTGCATCTCTTGTCGGAGGGAACGTAGTGAATATATATTCAACTGGCTACCTTTCCAACTAATTTAAGTTATGCATTTAAGAATTGAATCTAAGTATGATTATTATGGGCAGTCTTTTACAAGAAATGAAATTAAGCATGGATCGTTTAGCGGTGCTTGTTATTGATGAAGTAGACAACAACTGTATCGACTATGGTAGGGTACCAATGTATAATGATCCGTTCAGGAGGAATCATAGTCCTATAAATGATGTAACTGCGGCTCAACAAAAACTTATCATGTACGCTCAAGGATTGAATCTTCCTATTTTTTTGATTCAATACGATCTATCGTTTCCTATAGGAATTTATTGTTATAATGATTCCCTTGCTCATCACTACAAGAGTACCAAACCATCGCTCAGAGTACTTCTTCCACCAGATACATTAATGATCAATAAGCATAGCGCAAATGCATTTGCCAATACTGGTTTAACAGGTCTATTATCGGAAGCTAAAATTCAGAGCGTAGTTGCTATGGGCTGGCATTCCAATATATGTGTTAGGGCAACTGTAGGTCTAGAGATGGATACTGTCAATAAGTATGGACCAGGAGCAATAGATTACAACCTCACTGTGATGAGTTGTCAGGATGTGTTACAAGGCGAGGCTGACTGGACTATGTCACATCATTCACAAATAAAATTTTATAGCGACCTTTAGCTTAAAATAGGCCTCTTGTATTTTATAGTTATCCATCCGACCTTCTGCTCCCATGAGCGGAGAGTTGCACTTAGCAAAATAAACATAATAATTTTTCATTTAAAGTGCATACGAACACCAAAATAGCTCAATAAACAAACAAACAATCTCATTTTTTCTTTTTAGCTGTCTTTCCGCACCTATTCCAGGGATTATTTTTCAAACAATTAAATTAGTTTTTTAATAAAAACCAAGCTAATTGCTGCGGCACATCATACTTTGGGATTAAAGTGTTGACGCGGATCGCTATATTTTGTCTTTTGCTTATTTTTGGGCGAAGATAAGTTATCACATATTTTATAAAAAATATCGATCACTTAGGCTTGGTGGCTGGCATGTGCAAAGAAATTGGTATTGCAAAACTCATCGATCAAGCATATCCCCAGCAAAATGAAGACAAAAATATTTCTTATGGACAACTTGTCGTGGCAATGATCCTAAATGGCCTTGGCTCTAATGGTCGTACATTACACATGTATCCTGAATATTTTGCGGACAAACCTGTTGAGCGTCTTATTGAAAAGGGAGTAAGGGCTGAGCATATCAATGATGATGCATTAGGCCGTTGCCTCGATAAACCCTATGAAACAGGTGTTTCTGGGCTTTATCAAACATTATCGGTACGTGTTATTGACCATTTACTGCTTCCTTGTGAGGGATTAAATCTCGATTAACTAGAGGCTGTTGATCTTTGTTTAAATAGT
>JAGLDN010000175.1 GCA_023145575.1 Psychromonas sp. | reverse complement strand
GAAGACAAGGTAACTTGAACAAATTAGCGTTGTTATAAAATATCGACTTAGAATAACTATTTAGGAATTAAAGTCTTTATTTTTAATTCGACCTTCGGTGATTAACGCAGTTAATCATCTCAGAGGGAAATTTTATGCCTAGCACCTTGGTACTATATACCTTGCTGAACTTGCACTTTTACGTCACATGGGTATATATTCAATCCGATCAGATCTCACTTTGGAAAAAAAATGAATACTATAAAAAAAAGTTGGTATAAACAATTCTGGCCATGGTTCCTCATTATTCTGCCACTCACAGCAGTTGTTGCGGCCATCTCAACCGTCATCGTTGCTGTTGACAACAAGCCCGACATGGTGATTGATCACTATTATACAGTGGGCAAATCTATTAATGATAATTTAGCACTGCTCAGAGCCGCTAAATTACTTCGTATAAACGCAGATGTTACTGAGATTGGAAATAATTTAACCATTAAATTACACAATGCTGATGATAAAAGTGCCATCAAAGTTTCACTACACCATGCTACATTCGAAAAACGCGATATTAGCAAGATGTTAACTGCAAATGCTGATGGCATCTATCACTTTGATAACACCAAGCCCCTCTATGGCAAATGGAGGATCAGTATTGAACCCTTTCATAAAAATTGGTTGTTAGAAAGAAAAGTCCATCTTCCATTGCATAAATTCAATATAAAATGAGCGATCAACAGCTTTGTTTTCATTGCAATGAAGTCAATCCCCCGAGTAGCTCATTTAACGTAGAAATAAATGGAGAAATGCAACTTATGTGCTGCGCGGGGTGTGAGGCTGTTGCACAAACCATTATTGATGGCGGCCTGATTTCTTATTACACACATCGCACCCAAAAGTCTGTCAAGGCCGATCAATTGATACCAGAAGAATTAAAGAAACTTGATTACTATGACATTGATTTAATTCAGGAAGATTTTGTCAAAAAACGCGAAGATCTTAGTGAAATCTCGCTCAGTATTCAAGGGATCACTTGCGCCGCTTGCGCATGGCTCATCGAAAAAAAATTACGCTGTTTAGCTGGGCTTAAGTTTATCAACGTTGATACAACATTAAACCGTGCGCTTATAAGATGGGATGAAGATCTGCTTAAATTAAGTAAAATACTCAAGGAAATTCAATCTATTGGCTATAAAGCATACCCTTTTCAAATTAACCAACAAGAAATAATCTATTCTGAACTCACTAAATCATACCTAAAACGCATTGGTCTAGCAGGGCTTGCAACAATGCAAGTCATGATGTTTGCTATCGCATTATATGCTAAATTTTTTTCATCTATGGAAGCACAATTTACAGAATATTTTCGCTGGGTAAGCCTTATTTTTGCAACACCCGTTTTGCTCTATAGTGCACAGCCTTTTTATCTCAATGCTTGGAGAAGTATCCGCAATAAAAGTTTAGGAATGGATATCCCAATTTCTATTGCCCTCATTGGTGCTTTTACTGCATCTGCCTATGCAACGATTGTTGGTACTGGAGAAGTGTACTTTGAATCTGTGTCAATGTTTACATTCTTACTATTACTTGGTCGCTTATTAGAGTTAAGAGCACGGAGAAAAGCCATAGAAACAAGTAGTAATCTGCTACGGCTCATTCCGACAACGGCAACGCTTATTTCCCCCAATAGTAGCGAAGAAACAAGCTTAATCCCCGCTAAATCACTCAAGGTTAATGATCTGATTTTAGTCAAAGCGGGGTCAATTATACCAGGTGATGGCATCATTATCGATGGAACAAGTAATATTGAAGAGTCGATGCTCACGGGAGAGCATCTCCCCATCAAAAAACAACAAAATAGCGCCGTCTTTGCAGGCACAATGAATATAACGAGTCCACTGCGCATTAGTATCACTAAAACGCTACAAAACAGCCTAATTGCTGAAATTATTGAGCTTCAAGGCAATGCTCAGATAAATAAACCAAACATCGAAATTCTGGCAGACAAAGTAGCACGCTACTTCGTTGGTGCATTGCTAATTATCGCGACTATCACTTATATTGCATGGTATTACATTGCACCAAATGAAGCTTTTTGGATAACATTATCCGTGCTTGTTGCAACTTGTCCCTGCGCCTTATCATTGGCGACCCCCACAGCCCTAACCTGTGCGACTGCACAATTAAATAAACAAGGATTACTGATAAAGCAACACCATGTGCTAGAAACCATCAACCACATAGATAATATTATTTTTGATAAAACAGGGACCTTAACACATGGTAACTTTACGCTATTAAATACAAGGTTATATAGTGATTACACAGAGCAGCAAGCCATTGATTTAGCAGCACAACTTGAGAGCAGCTCAGAGCATCCTATCGCGCAAGCATTTAAACGCTTACAAAAAAACGCCATAGAACTGCGCAATATCCAGAGTTTTGTAAGTGAAGGTTTACAAGCTACTTATCAAAATAAAATAGTCAAACTTGGCCATGCTATATTTTGCAATACACTCGCATTAAAAAGTACAGACTTGGTCGTATATTTAACCGTTGAAAATGAATTGGTGGCTGCCTTTGAGCTGGGTGATGAGTTACGCAAAAGTGCTTTTAGCCTCTTAGACCGTTGCCATCAACAAAACATATCCACTTCATTATTGACGGGAGATATTTCTGACAAAGGCGATGAGATAGCCGCTTTGTTAAAGTTTGATACACTAAAAAAAGGTGTTACACCTGAACAAAAATTACGTTACTTAACACAATTACAACAAAAACATAAAGTCATGATGATTGGAGACGGGATCAATGATGCACCGGTGCTTGCTGGTGCACATATTTCAGTCACACTTGATAGTGGTACAGATCTTGCAAAAAATAGTGCCGATGTTATTTTACTTAGCGGTGATCTCAATAATATTTTCTTTTTGATTCAAATCGGTAAAAAAGTTACGCGAATTATTAAACAAAACTTAAGCTGGGCAATTGGCTATAATTTAGTGATAATTCCCCTTGCAATAACAGGACATGTCCTCCCTTATATTGCGGTGATAGGGATGTCCTTTAGCTCCTTAATTGTGGTCAGTAACTCCCTGCGTTTATTTAAGGAATAACAATGGAAAGTATTTATATATTAATACCAATTGCGATGATTTTTGTCATAATTGGTATTGCTTTATTTTTTTGGTCCGTTCACTCAAACCAATTTAAAGATCTTGATAGAGAAGCAGTCAATATTCTTATTGATGAAGATATCCATCCACCGAGCAAAAAGAAAAAAAATTGAGCAAGGATTTTATAGCCGCAATTATTATCGGTTTATTAGGTGCAGGGCACTGCCTTGGCATGTGTTCAGGGATAGCAAGTGCAATCACCTTTTCAGAAAAAAATAAGCAAAGCCGAACGGCTTCATTGGTCTCTATTGTTCTTTACAACATTGGCAGAGTAAGTAGCTACGCTCTTGCAGGTTTTATAGTTGCTGGCAGTGGTGGTGCCTTAGTATTATTATTAGGTGGTAAAGAAGCACTTATTTATTTACGTATGTTCGCCGCAATCTTAATGTTATTTTTAGCCCTATATATTTCTAGAATTTGGTTTGGATTATTAAAATTGGAGCAAGCAGGACAATTCATTTGGCGATTTTTTAAACCCATTGCGCAACACTTCATTCCACTAAAACATCCTTTGTTTGCATTCCCTCTTGGTTTCATTTGGGGTTGGCTACCCTGCGGCCTTGTGTATTCAACGCTTTCATGGGCAGCAAGTAGTGGTACAGCTACCAGTGGGGCGCTCATTATGATCGGTTTTGGCCTCGGCACTATGCCTGCAATGCTGACTGTAGGTTCGCTCTCTCATCAATTAAAATATTATTTAAATCACCACATCTTTCGTTATGGCAGTGGGGTGTTACTGGCTATCTTTGCGATAAATACTTTTTATATTGCAATAAAACAGCTATTACATTAAGGTTGATAGTCTAAATATTTGTTACCTGTTTAATGATAACATACTGATTAGGCAGCATTATCGATTAAAATGATAACGTAACTTGAATTAACGTTAGGCCAAGGCTAAATCATGAAGAGCACAAAAATATCACAGAGCGTTTATTAAAAAGATAGCTTAAATGTTAATATTAAATGGTATGAGCCCAGTCGTCATTAACGCTTCACAACTTTATTTTTGTTGGTAGAATTCATAAAACAAAGGGATTTTAATAGTTTTTATGCTTTACTTAACTTTGTCAAGTAAAATTCTCCTTTTAAACTGAGGAGGTAGACACTTAAAAGTTAGATTAACTTATAACGTAGTAATATTAATGTTTTTCATGGTTTTGTCGTACATCACCTAAGGTAGAATTCAAATGAAGATTTTAATTTTTAAATAGAGGATCTCTATAGGGATTTTCTAACTATATCGTTTGCACCTTAAACAAATAATAGCACACGCAAATGATAAATTATTTTCAAATTCACTGGATAACTCAACAGGAATAACCATTCAAAAATATAAAAACATACTAGTTTACGTTGATCTAGAGCAAGAAACACAATGGGCATTAGCTCGTGCTGCTAACATCATTAAAATACAACAAGGTGGTAAAATCACACTCTTTTTATGTTGCGATAAACTCGACATCCGCCCATTACGCTCTGTAGAAGAGCAATCTGCAATACATTTAGTTACGGTTAAAAAAAATGAGGAATGGCTACTGGCGTTATCAACGCCATATACACAAAAGAATATCGATATTCAAAATGTTATCGTTTATGACAATCATCCTATTGAAGCCGTCATTATTGAAGTATTAGAAAATGGACATGATATTATCATTAAATCAACTCAGCAGAACTACAAATTTATAGATTTTTTATTTACCCCAGCTGGCTGTCACTTGCAACGAAAATGCCCATCCCCTATTTTATTGGTAATAGAACATGATTGGCAAAAAAAGGGTAATCTTCTCTGCGCATTGAACAGTTATTGCATGAATGACTCAGGAGCAGTGCTAAATAATCTCATAATTGACGAAGCAAAATCACTAGCAAGTATTTTCAATTTCAATATTCATTTAGTGAATGCTTACCCAATCACACCCATTAGCTTAGCGCTGAATGCTCCAGGATTTCACCCGATTGAATATTGTCATAAACTAAAATTAGAACATCAAAAAATATTATTAGAATATGCAAATAAATATGAGATACCAGATCAAAATATTCATTTACATCAGGGGAACCCTGAAGATGTTATTTCAGATACTGCAAAAGAAATCAATGCAGATTTGGTCATAATCGGTAGCCAAGGTCATCCAGGTTTGATCGGATACATACTAGGTCATACCTGTGAGCAAGTGCTTGATGATTTACATTGCGATCTATTAACGTTACATTCCAAAGACTTTGAATCCTCCATAAAACCTTAAAAACTGGAATAATATCAATGAAACAATTAACAGCAGGTGATCGCGCACCTTTATTTGAATTATTAAATGCACAAGGCTTATCTATATCACTGGCGAGCTTCTTGGGTAACAAGGTATTAATTTACTTTTATCCAAAAGCCATGACGCCAGGCTGCATAATGCAAGCTTGCGGTTTAAGAGATCGCAAAAAAGAATTAGCAACCTTAAATACAATTGTATTAGGTATTAGCCCAGATTCAGTTAATCAATTAGCTAATTTTACCAGTAAAAAATCTCTTAATTTCAACTTATTATCTGATGAAGATCATAAAATAGCGTTATCATATGGCATTTGGGGAGAAAAGAAATTTATGGGGAGAACTTATGACGGTATACATCGAATAAGTTTCTTAATCAATGAGAAAGGTCTAGTTGAAAAAGTGTTTGATAAGTTTAAAACTAAAAACCACCATGAAGTTATTCTAGAATATTTAATGTCTAAAAAATAAAGCTAAAAATAGCCATTAACCGCATGTGACGTAAAGAAGCCTTTTCAGGTGCTTGCTCGAATATCCTCTATTCATGAAAAAACGATCCCGCGTTTTATGTCTGATTTAGAAGTACCACGAGTATATAGAATTGCAATGTTTTGCAGCAAGATAAATCATCGTAATTTTTTATATTAGTTATTTTGTGCTGAATTTTTGTACCTGAAAATTGAAAATGACTTCTTAAATTACAAAAACAAAATATGCAACAGAATGTTAATAACTTTACTTGTGATTCTGAACCGTAAGTATCGGTTTTATCTAAATATTTACTACGATAATGTTACTTTACTTTTGCAAACCTTTAAAATACTTATTTGCGCCCTGCCCGCAAGTTGGTTAAGGCTTGGAAAGGGCGTTAGTGCATTTGATAATGTAGTATACCAACCTAAATTGGGGAAATACCAATCTTCAGTCCATCCATCCACAACCATTGTCGTTCGGCACAAGTTACGTATGTCTATTTCTTGGCCAACCACCATTTCGAAATCACTTACAATGATAAACAGATGATCCTGGTGGGGCATACGGGCAAGCGTAGCAACTGAATTACCACTAAGTAATGGATTACAAGATAAAGAGCAAAAACAAATAGCAGCCTTTTCTGAACAATTGCCATAGCCTACCAATGTTGAATACTTCATCATTTGCTCAGCAGTTGCATTAGGCACTTTATCCCTTTCTCTACCTAGAAGAGCCTCCTCTTCTGCGTTAGTATATTCGCAAGGGCAACAGGCGTTAGTACTTTTAACATTTACAATATCTGTAAAAAATCTAAGAGCACTTTGTGCTGCGTGTTTTCTTGTATACATTAATTTTAACTCTTCATCTGTTACCATGTTTGCTCCGTTATATAAATATTTAACGTTTATTATCATTATCTTAATGTATTTAAAGACGGCAAGATCGTCATAAAAAATTAAAATATATCTCTTATAAAATCATTTCTATTCCGCTACATATCAGCGGCTTGAACGATGCAAAAAACAAATTATTAGAAATTTTGTAAGTGATCAATAAACACACTTAGCTATATGTAGTGGTCAATTAATTCTGGCTACTCATCCATACTCAAACGCATAATTGCGCTCATATTTATTGGGAGTTACCCCTTTGTTAAACCAGTGTGCCGTAACATTATTATAATACTTGGCAGATTCAACCGCCA
>JAGLDN010000174.1 GCA_023145575.1 Psychromonas sp. | reverse complement strand
CGTCATGCCGCTTGTGCTCGCATATTTTTCATCATTATTAATACACTTATATATTAATAATAGGTAAAATTTTATAATTGTGGGAGAAGTTATGAAAGAATATATATACATGTGACGTAAAATTGCTTTATCAGTCTTTAGCTCGGACATCAGAGCAAGGTTTACAAGAAGCATTAAAGAAGGTATATCAATGATTTATTGGCTAGACCATTTTCGAATGTGATTACGAAGCAGTGCCTTTTTTTCATAAAAAGCTGATTTTAAGACACGAAGGGCGCGGCTACTAGCAACATTAGGACCACAGCCTCCGCAAGCGAGTTTTATTTCGATTTAATTCCTTTTCTAGTTTTTTTTGCTTGTGTCATTACGGCTGTTTCGATGACTGGTGTAAGTTTAACTTTATTGGTGAACTTGTTGCTGTCACTTGCACAATTAACGAGTTGACCTTGCTCTACTGTTCGCTTACTCCAATAATATATAGTTTGTTTCGGATGTTATTTTTAATGACAAGCTCATTGATTTGTAATGCGTTTGGTGGGCTCATATCGCTAATAACCTTCTATTTTATTTCTATCGAATAATGTGTTATTCAGTGTTTATTGAACCTCTTGGGTAATTGTGAGAACTCTTTTAAGCCCTCGTGGCAACAATTTTGACACTGGAGGGGCGTCAACAGTCGTAAATCCTTTCCAATATTGATATAGAAATTATTGATAGAGAAAATATTTAAAGTGCAAAGCACTTAAAAATTTTACTTGTGCTGCTGAACCGTAAGTATCGGTTTTATCTAAATATTTACTACGATAATGTTGCTCTACTTTTGCAAATCTTGAAATTATGTATTTTCCCCCTGACCGCAAGTTGGGTAGGGTTTGGGAAGGGTGTTAGTGCATTTGATAATGTAGTATACCAACCTAAATTGGGGAAATACCAATCTTCAGTCCATCCATCCACAATCATTGTCGTTCGGCACAAGTTACGTATGTCTATTTCTTGTCCAACCACCATTTCGAAATCACTTACAATGATAAACATATGATCCTCATAGGGTACACGGGCAAGCGTAGTAACTGAATTATCACTAAGTAATGGATTAGTACATAAAGAGCAAAAACAAATAGCAGCCTTTTCTGAACAATTGCCTACGACGATCCATGTTGAATAATACATCATTTTCTCAATTGTTTTTACAGGCACTTTCTTCCTTTCTTTACCTAGAAGCGCCGCCTCTTCTTCGTTAGCTATTCCGCAAGGGCAACAGTCGTTAGTACTTTTAACATTTAGAATATCTGTAAAAAATCTAAGAGCACTTTGTGCTGCGTGTTTTCTTGTATACATTAATTTTAGCTCTTTATCTGTTACCATGTTTGCTCTGTTATAGAAATTTTTAAAGTGTATTATCATTTTGTTAACATGGCAAGATCATCATAAAAAATTAATAGATATCTCTTTTAAAATTATTTTTATTCCGTTACATGTCAGCGGCTTGAACAATGCAAAAAAACAAATTATTAGAAATTTTGTAAACGATCAATAAAAATACTTAGCTATATGTAGTGGTCAACTAATTCTGGTCACTCATCCGTATTCAAACGCATAATTGCGCTCAGATTTATTGGGAGTTACCCCTTTGTTACACCAGTGTGCCGTAACATTATTTTAATACTTGGCAGATTCAACCGCCA
>JAGLDN010000173.1 GCA_023145575.1 Psychromonas sp. | reverse complement strand
AATCGTCATGCCGCTAGTGCTAGCACTAGCACATGTTTCATCGCTATTATTACTTTTAAATATTAATACTAGACAAATTTTATAATTGTAAAAAAAATATAAGGAGAATGAAGTTATGAAAGAATATATACACATGTGACGTAAAATTGCTTTATCAGTCATTAGCTCGGACATCAGAGCAAGGTTTACTAGAAGCATTAAAGAAGGTATATCAATGATTTATTGGCTAGACCATTTTCGAATGTCATTACGAAGCAGTGCCTTTTTTTCATAAAAAGCTGATTTTAAGACACGAAGGGCGCGGCTACTCTCAACATTAAGACCACAGCCTCCGCAAGCGAGTTTTATTTCGATTTAATTCCTTTTCTAGTTTTTTTTGCTTGTGTCATTACGGCTGTTTCGATGACTGGTGTAAGTTTAACTTTATTGGTCAACTTGTTGCTGTCACTTGCACAATTAACGAGTTGACCTTGCTCTACTGTTCGCTTACTCCAATAATATATAGTTTGTTTCGGATGTTATTTTTAATGACAATCTCATTGATTTGTAATGCGTTTGGCGGGCTCATATCGCTAATAACCTTCTATTTTATGTCTATCGAATAATGTGTTATTCAGTGTTTATTGAACCTCTTGGGTAATTGTGAGAACTCTTTTAAGCCCTCGTTGCGACAATTTTGACATTGGAGGGGCGTTAACAGTCGTAAATCCTTTCCAATATTGATATAGAAATTATTGATAGAGAAAATATTTCAAGTGCAAATCACTTAAAAATTTTACTTGTGATGCTGAACCGTAAGCATCTGTTTTATCTAAATATTTACTACGATAATGTTACATAACTTTTGCAAATCTTGAAACTATGTATTTGCCCCCTGACCGCAAGTTGGGAAGGGTTTGGGAAGGGTGTTAGTGCATTTGATAATGTAGTATACCAACCTAAATTGGGGAAATACCAATCTTCAGTCCATCCATCCACAATCATTGTCGTTCGGCACAAGTTACGTATGCGTATTTCTTGTCCAACCACCATTTTGAAATCACTTATAATGATAAACATATGATCCTTGTTGGGTAAACAGGCAAGCGTAGCAACTGAATTATCACTAAGTAATGGATTAGTACATAAAGAGCAAAAACAAATAGCAGCCTTTTCTTGACAATTACCTATGCCGATCCATGTTGAATAATACATCATTTTCTCCATTGTTTTTACAGGCACTTTATTCCTTTCTTTAACTAGAAGCGCATCCTCTTCTGCGTTAGTATATTCGCAAGGGCAACAGGAGTTAGTACTTTTAACATTTAGAATATCTGTAAAAAATCTAAGAGCACTTTGTGCTGCGTGTTTTCTTGTATACATTAATTTTAGCTCTTTATCTGTTACCATGTTTGCTTCGTTATAGAAATTTTTAAAGTGTATTATCATTTTGTTAACATGGCAAGATCATCATAAAAAATTAATAGATATCTCTTATAAAATTATTTCTATTCCGTTACATATCTGCATCTTGAACGATGCAAAAAAAACAATTTATTTGAAATTTTGTAAACGATCAATAAATGTTGATATCTTAGATCTTAAAGGCTGATATCGGAGGCGTTTTTATGTTGAAGATGCATTGAAAATACTTGCAGAAAATGTATAAGTAATTAAAATACAGCACACGTTATTGATGGCTCTCATATTTGGTAAGATCCACAACGGAAAAATGGTCGCATAATGGCGACGGTATTTATTATAAAAGGTAATTAAATATGGAAAGAGAACAATGGGGTTCAAGAGTGGGCTTTATTTTAGCGACCATCGGATCTGCCATAGGATTGGGTAATATATGGCGTTTTCCATATATTACCTACGAAAATGGCGGGGGCGCTTTTTTAATCCCATATTTATTCGCAATGATCACCGTTGGTATTCCATTTATGATCTTGGAATTTGGCATGGGGCATAAATACAAGGGCACCTCGCCGCACGTTTTTGCTCATTTAAATTCAAAGTTTGCATGGTTAGGTTGGTTTCAAGTATTTATTGCTATAATTATTATGATGTATTATTCTGCTATTATCGGTTGGACTCTTTCATACTTTAGTATGTCATTTACGCAAGCCTGGGGTACAGATCCTAATGCATTCTTTTATACTAAATACTTAAAACTTGGCAGCAATCATAGCCCAACCGCGCTTGGTTCTCTTCAACCTCATATTGTACTTGCAATGCTTATTGAATGGACGGTTTGTTTTATTGCAATTTTCACTGGAATAAAAAGTGGTATTGAACGTTTGAATAAAGTAATGATGCCTTTATTATTTATTATGATATTAGCGCTTATCGGTAAAATGATCATGATGCCAGGTGCGCTCACTGGGATTAATTATTTATTTAAGCCAGATTTCAGCAAAATAAGTGATCCTAAGGTATGGTCAGCAGCTTACGGACAAATATTTTTCACCCTAAGTGTGGGATTTTCTATTATGATTGCTTACTCAAGTTATCTACCTAAAAAATCTGATATCTCCAATAACGCATTAATGACAGTGCTTATCAACTGCGGTTTTTCAATTCTTGCAGGTATTATGATTTTTGCTATTTTAGGTAATATGGCATACGAGCAATCAAAACCAATGGCAGACGTAGTAACATCAGGTATAGGTCTTGCTTTTGTTACTATCCCCAGTGCGATTAATACACTGCCTTTTCCGTATATTATCGGGCCGCTCTTCTTTTTCACATTGGTGATCGCAGGTATAAGTTCGCACCTTTCAGTTATCGAAGCAGTCACGGCATCAATCATGGATAAATTCAAGATTTCAAGAAAAAAATCGGTAATCATTGTTTGTGGTATAGCCTTTGTTGTTTCACTTGCATTTGCGACAAATGGCGGATTGTTATTACTCGATATTATTGATTACTTTATAAACAACTTCGCTCTACTTTTAAGTTGCCTTTTTGAACTAGTCATCATGGGCTGGATCATTAAACTAAATGATATTCACGAGCATGTTGATAACATTTCAGATTTTAAAATTGGCAACTGGTTTGAAATTTGTTTACGCTTCATTAGCCCGCTATTTCTAATTGTTATTATCGCTAGCAACATTTACTTCACACTAACTGATGGCTACAAAGGTTATTCAAAATTTGACCTATTAATATTTGGGTGGGGGCTAACTGCACTGATATTAGTCATTGCGGTTCTAATTAATAAAATGAGTAAAGAGGAAATATAACATGACAACTGGCGCAATTATCATGATGATATTTGGACTGAGCATTACATGGGGTGGAGCAGCATTTTGTATATATCGTGCAATTAAAAGCAAATAAATACTTACTGATATTCGCTATCATGAAAGATGCAACAATAGTTTCATAGTTTCATAGTTTCATAGTTTCATTGATTAAATATAGATATTAATCAACAGTTTGCTGAGTAGCTTTTTTTATGTTAGTCATAATTTAACGAGCTAAATGCGGTGTCAGCCATCTATACCCATGTGACCTAAAAATGCTTTGTCAGGTGTAAGCTTGATAATCAGAATAAGGCACAATATTAGGTAATTGTTATTCACTTTTCGATTATTGTAACGCAGCATTGGTTTTCGAACTCGTGCCCCGTAGGGCAAGGCAACTAGTACCAAGGCGCGTT
>JAGLDN010000172.1 GCA_023145575.1 Psychromonas sp. | reverse complement strand
GGTGAATCTATTAAACCATGTCAAGCCTTGCGTATTCGAGTATAAGCACAACAGTCTTAATTTTCTGTGTTTAGAGAAATTTTCTACAGGTTTAATGCGATATGTCACGACTCGATGGTTCGGTTTAAAAACAAAGTTTACATCAAAGCATAAAAGCAGTAATTGAAGGCTTACGCCTTGTGCAGGTCTCAACTGCGTAACATCAGTTAAATAATTTGTTTATACCTTGTTTTTTTGAAGATCTATACTAATCTTATATTATGATTCTACTTTTACTTTAGGTAATAATTGAGCCTATATGTCAATTTAATTTAAGGAAATTCACATGAAACTTCAACATATCATTAAAATAATTCTACTTTTGAGTAGTCCGTTTATCATAGCTGGCTGTGGTGGAGAACAGGAAAAATTGAACAATGGGGGAGTTAATGGTGCAGGATCAGGTATTTCTTCCTTAGTACTTTTTCCGAAAACTATTCAAGGTGTTTGGTTACAAAATTGTAAAACAGATCCATCAGGTTTGTTCAAATATACGAAAAAGTTTACCTATACAGACAACAAACGCGATTATTTGATGACCTATTACTCTATGAGAAATGAGGACAAAGGTTTATGTCTTACAGAACAATATAAAATACAAATTACCAGTGACGTGGTGATGCAAGAAGTTGTAAATCCAGACTCGGAAAATGGGCCGACTAAAATAGATATTACTGGAAATAAAGCAGTTGTTACTATATTATCTGCGGCGCTTGTTACTACTATTAATGTGGCAACACAAGATGTCCGTCAGGGGACTTATCATAGTGTTTTTGGTTTTGACATTACAGACTGGATAATAGGTGAGCCTAGAGATCTGACGACTGAATATATCCGTGATAAACAATTTGATATGGACATTTCATTGCTTGATATTTATCAAGTTTCAGGTGATAGACTTTTTTTGGGTGATAGAAGTAGAAATATGGATGCGGATAATAGACCTATGACGCTTGATACCAACACCAACATATTAGGCAGAAATTTGGAACAATGGGCGTCAACAGCCACTGCAAGTAGTTTTTTTGTATGGCCTCAGGTTTTTATCAATAATGAGTATACCCCCCAACAAGCAACGGGTGTACCTGATAATGGTCTTTTTGTTGGAGATAGTTCGGCTGAAAAAAATCTATCTTGGTCAGAGGCGACGGAAGATCAAAGTAAAAAAAATACAATAAGGCTAACCTTTGTTATCCCAGTAAAAATCTCTGCTATTGTTTTAATAGAGAATTATAATCCTGGCTCTGTTAACAAGGTGGAAGTTATTAATAAAGAAGGTTCATTTGTGACAGTCTATAGCAAAGATGGAGCTACTCAACTTGGTGGCACTATGTCAGGTGTGCAGCCAGGTAAAGTATCTGCTACAAAAATTACACTCAATACTCCACTTGATTATTCTTCAAAAGAAATCAGAGTGACTAATGGTGATGAGAGCAAAAATGAGTTTAACGAAATTGATGCTATCAAACTGATAGGCTTGTTGCCCTAACGAGGGTGCGGTACTCACTGTGTAAACACCCATTTAGAACTGAGGGGCTCATTGCTCCTCAACTTAAATTATATAGCCATGTTACTTCAAAATGAAACATCAGGAACGAACTAGATGATCAGAACAAGGTGCAACATGTCACCTATCAACGATTAGCTACGCAAACCGAAATCATGAAATATCCCTACCTATACCCATGTCACTTCAAAATGCTTTAAATCATCAAAATTGAAGGTCTGATAGTTGTCATTAATTCTACCTGTTAAAGCATGACCAATTTTGGGTAATGTGGTATCAAAAAAATTATCAATACTTCGCCGGAAGTCTTTTGCAGTGGGGAATATTTATTATTTTTTGCACGCTCATTCATGACCTTCCAAAGCCGTTCGATAGCGTTTAAATTGGGATTATACCCATGTGACGTAAAAGTGCAAATTAAGCAAGGGAAATAGTACCAAGGTGCTAGGCATAAAATTGCCTTCTCGATGATTAACTGTGTTAATCATCAAAGGTCGAATTAAAACAAAGACTTTAATTCCTAAGTAGTTATTCTACATAGATATTTTATAACAACGCAGGTTGGTACTAGTTGCCTTGCCCTGCGGGGCAGAAGCTCGAAAACCAAGACTGCGTTAAAATAATCGAAAAGTGAATAACAATTACCTAATATTGTGCATTGTTCTGATTATCGAGCTTGAGCCTGACAAAGCATTTTTGCGTTCCATGGGTATATAAGGCGGTAAGTAATGCAAGATAATGCCGAGTTTTATAGCTTTTTCCTTAACCACTATGCTTCGATGATACCCTGCACCGTTCAGTATAAAATGAACGGGTTTGTGTGATGAATATTTCTCTTTTATTAGCTAAAAAAAACAATAATCGACTCACCATTTACGGTCGCATATTGTCGTGTAATTGCATCTTCAATATGCCCTAATCTGATTGTGGCAACAATGTTTAATCTCGTCTTACTCCCCATCGTTTCTATTGGCTTATCTGTTCCCGTGCGTATCCAGCCATAACTCACTTCAGTTGCTTGTGTCGGGTTTGTTGCATCTATGAACCATATGGGCTCATCACTTGCTGGCTTTGTCTTTAGTGCATTATACGCTTCAACAAAATATCTTGTTTTTCTTGTTCGTATTTATGCGGCACACCTTTAAATTGTTTATAGCTAAATTTGTTTCGATGAAGCCATTTTTGTAATCCTGGAATAGAGTATTTAACATCTAATGTCCTGCTTATATACTCTTGAATATCACTCATATTAAAGTAAGTGACTTCACTTAAGTGATTAATGATCAATGCAGTTTGTTCGTTTGTAATAAAAATATCTGAGCCTTTACTATTTGATATGATTTTCTGAATGGTGTGATATTCATTTATACCCATGTGACGTAAAAGTGCAAATTCAGCAAGGGAAATAGTACCAAGGTGCTAGGCATAAAACTGTTCTCTAGATGATTAATTGCGTTAATCACCAAAAATCGAATTAAAATAAAGATTTTAATTCCTAAATAGTTTTTCTACATAGAGATTTTATAACAACGCAGGTTGATACTAGTTGCCTTGTCCTGCGGGGCACAAGCTCGAAAACCAAGACCGCGTTACAATAATCGAAAAGTTAACAACAATTACCTAATATTGTGACTTGTTCTGATTATCGATCTTGAGCCAGACAAAGCATTTTTACGTTACATGGGTATAAGTAGCGATTAATCGTTGTTTGGTGCTTTCGTAAAGCATGAGTTATCATTCCTTCAGACCAGCCTTCATCAGATAACAAAATAGCTTTTATTTTGTCACACTCATTCTTATCCCGACACATTTTGTGGCGATACTCTAAAATTTTCTTTTGTCTATAGGCTTATGATATTTGCATATCTGTAGTCTGATCTCTTCACTATGAATTGCAAGTTGTTTTTTCTAAATGTTAAGCATTATCAAAGATCATGGGTATATACCCGTGTTATTTCAAATTTTTAATTTCACCTAAATTGGTTCACTTTGATTGATAATGGGTATAGCAGTGCATAATGCTGAAATTTTACTATACTTTTTATATTGATAATAAATTAAAAAGACGTTTATTGCCTACACGATAAGGATAAAGAACATGATAAACAAACACAATATAAAGAAAAATAAAATAGCAGGTGCATTCAAAGCAAATAAAAAGCAAGATATACAAGGCTTAATAAACAAAGATGATTTACAAAAGCAGATAGAGCTTATGAAAAATCGAAAGGGTTTGCAAACAAATCATCGAGTGTCTAGGTGCGAGCGACGACAACGTTTAGGTACTCCAAATCAAATGACTATTTTATTTGATACATTCGGAAATGGTTCGAATAGTCCTGGTATAGATGATAATCTGCAAGTTATGCTTAGGACCGCAGTGGCGGAAGTCTCTGATATTTCAGGGTTAATGTATGAGTCATCCTTGGATGACTTTAATGAGGATATTGATATAGTAGAATTCTGGTTTGGTGGCTATACTGATTCCGTTATCGCATTTTTAAAACCACGTGTGCAAAAAATGCATGATTTTATATCTAATCCAGGGAATACGGTAACATTTGTTGATGCGCGCAATACAGTAAACAGGGTGCAGTCAGTTAAAAAGTGTGCTATGCCAGGTCAAGCAGGAAAATACGGAGCCGTAAAGCATATAGGTGCAGGTAAAGAAGATTTATCACCTATAGGTGAAAAGACTTACGCGCAAGTTATAGCCCTATATAAAGCCGAAGATGAAGTGGATTGTGATGCGCCAGGGCCCATTAACCATATAGGTTCAGGCATGCGTATATATCTTGGTCCAAAAATGTTTGATCCTACCACAAAGTTGGAAAAAATCATGCATACATTCTACCACGAGCTAACTCATAAGTTATTACATACTTTGGATACCGTAAATTCTCAGACTATTTATGGAGATGTGCAATGCAGGCAGTTGGCTAAGATAAATACTGGTGCTGCGATGTGGATTGCTGACAGCTGGGCTCACTTTATGGACGCTTTTGGTGCGCCAGTGGATGAATTTGAATCTGATTGTAGAGAGATAGATGCTTGGCTTGATAATCATTGAACGAATTACATTTTAAAAAAAAGCACCTTAAAAATGGGATGCTACGACTCCCAACAAGGAAGTGAAATTTAGGTATTATACCAAGTTTTTCTTCTACTTATTCAACCATCACACGGCGATGATATTATGCCTTATAAAGTATTAAATGTGTCAGTTTGTCTTTGCGCGTTTGTATTCAACTGCAGTTTACTTTTATTGCTTGTGGCTAAACTTGTTACGATGAAGCAACTTTTGTAAGCCTAGAATAAAGTAGTTAACATTAAATGCATAGCTTATATACTCTTGATATCACACAGATTAAACTTAAGTCACTTAACTTAAGTGGTTAACTACTACGGCAGTTAGCTCTTCATTAAGGAAATTTTCAGAGCCTCCGTTATTTGATCCAATTTTCTGATTTGTCGCATCTTCATTTTAAATATCCTTAGGTTCAATTATCAAATGCATAGCTTGAATTAGTTGTAAAAGTAATCAGCTAAGTATATCTATTAGGCGACAATTAACTT
>JAGLDN010000171.1 GCA_023145575.1 Psychromonas sp. | reverse complement strand
AGACAATAGACAATAGACAATTACATCGATGGTTAGCAAATCTTGCATAGAAAAGCGAGATAATGCTAAGCATTTATATTATATCGTATGCTAACCTAAAAATAAAATACAACTAAAAAAAATTAACCGACAAACCGCATATAAAATTTGTTGACGATGACTGATAACTAATATACTTTGATGAGTATATTCTGATCAGTATGCGTAAACTCTCGTCCATAAATATCTAGCATGGTTGTTTGAGTATAACGGAGTGTATTTTCGTTTAATACAACTTGCTGCTCAAATTTTTTGGTTTTGGCTTTTTTATATAAAAAAGGTGATTGAGTAATTTGCCAGTCTGATTTGTCAATCGTTGCCGAGACATTGAAGACAATATCATTATCATCGTTAACCTCAAACTCTCCACCTGCCAACACATTCATGCCTCTTGGAATAGTAAATGAATGAATGATGTTTTTCGTCCCTTGCTCCCATAACCAGAAGCCAGTTTCTTGATGGATAACCTTATCATCTGAAATACGAAGAACCTTTAATTGATAATGAACCGCACTTAACACTTGCTGTTGTGCGTTGTCTAATTCAAACGCCTCCGTACAGAGCATTGTTTCAGTGTATAAATTGACTTCTGTTCCATCTGGCTCAGGGGAAAGATCTTTACCTTTATGACCAATCCAACGGCCAATAAAGTGATTTAATGGTCCATAGTTTATCGCATTTTCAGTTTTCATTAATTTCCTTATTTGAGGATGGTTTATTTAAGCCTAGATTTGACCAATATGGAATGCCATTAACAGAAAAAACTTTATCCAAATTAAATTCACGTCTCACAGCAAAAAATGTAAATTCTGAAAATAACGGAATAATTTGTTTCTGCTTTATTTTTCGATCAATTTGATTAATATACTCCTGAACACTCGGCTCTGCATTTTTCGTGGAAAAGTTTTTAAGCAACACAGGCGATAAGCAACTTTTATAAAATAGTGAATGTTGCAAGTTAGCCATTATGACAAAATCACTATGCCAAAATCCTAACAACAAATCAAATTTTGCTTTGTTGTTATCCCATTGCTGCTGGGTCGTCACCTTTTTGATTAACAAAGTGATGCCTGCGTATTTCAACATATTAAACAAGACTTCGCTGATTTTTGACGTAGGGTTTAATTTGTTATCCATTACTAATAATGAAAGATGATTAGGCACCTTATACTTTTTTAGCAATGCTCTGGAACTTTCGATATCATATTTGCTCTTTAGCATTCTATGCGTCATCGTTGTAGGCTTATTTATATTTTCCCACGGAGTTCCCTCCATCGCATACCCTTTGAACAGATAATTTATAATGCCTTGTTGATTTATTGCCAATTCTAGCGCAACACGCGCACTTTTTTCAGCCAATTGTGGCACATTAGAAGTATTAATCGTTAAAAAATAGGATTTAATCGGAGGAAGTTTTACAAGTTTTAAATAGGATGCATATAAAATTGCAGGCATCACATCATTTTTTACATTTTCACTGATCGACACATCCCCTGCAATAAGTGAGTACACTCTTGCATGATGGGATTTAATCAGTACAAAATCGAGATAGGGTAAAATACTCTTTTCTCCCCAATACTCATTATTTCGTTTAACCTTTAAATTTACCAACACATTGAAACTGGCAATTTCAAACGGGCCGGTGCCAGAAATAGCTAAAGTTTTTTTAGGATCTCGACGAGTTATAGTACTAATAAAAACATATTTTTTATTCATGGATATTTTATGTTGACGATAAAAACGGGCATCTAAAATAAAAAAATGGGTTAAAACATCTAATAATTGAGCTTCTGGTAGTTTAGTATAAATATCAAAGGTATATTTATTAATCCGCTTTATTTTTTGAATATCTGAAAAAATATCCAGTGCCTGTGCAGATTTTTTAATTTGCTGATATGTCCAAACAACATCTCGGCTAGTTAGTTTATTTCCTGAATGAAATTTTATGTTTTCTTTTAAATAAAAACGCACCTTCCCTGTGTAATGAGTCGTCCACTTTCTCACTAATCGTTTTTCTATATAATGATCACTCGACCAGCGCACTAAAGGGTCAAAAAATAAATTAGCATATTGAAGATCTAATTTTTTATCGGCATATGGCGATAGATAGACAGGCAGTGTTGGCACGGCTATTTGTGGAATTTCAAATGGATCTTCTGGAGAAGATGATATTAATGAGTTATCGCTAAATTTTAGTGCTTGCACAGATATTGGAAAGGTAACACTGTACAGAAATATTACGAAAAATAAATAACCATAAAACGTGGCAGATTTAAATTTTAGCATCGCTTAATTAGCCATATAAATAAATTAAAAAATGCAACACTATTGCAGCAGATATCCCTGCAACGATATCATCCATCATAATGCCCAAACCTCCCCGCACGTTTTTATCAATCCAACAAATTGGGTAAGGTTTTAAAATATCGAAGAAACGAAATAAAATAAATCCTACAATCGCCCATTGTATACTAAACGGTACGGCGAGCATGGTTATCCAATAGCCAACAAATTCATCCCAAACAATCGCCTTGGGATCACTGCCTCCCATCGCGACCGCAGTGACGTGACAGATCACGATCCCCAAAAGACTACTCACCAAGAGTACGATAATATACGTTTGGAAAGATAAAAATGAAAATAAGTAATAAAAAGGCACTGCTGCAAGAGTCCCGAAGGTACCAGGTGCATTTTTTGCCAGTCCACTACCAAAACCAACTGCCATCAAATGCGCAGGCCTCAATAAATTTAACCCTTGTAGATCCTCTCGTTTCATTAGATGTATTTAATCCTTAAAGTGATTCCAACCCATGACGGGTAATACTAACGTTTGTTTGTTTTTCGTTAAATTAATTTGTTGAGTTTTCTGTTTAATAATACAACCTATCACAGTAAGATCGATAGTCTTGAACTTATTTTTTAACAACTTAAATTGTTTTTGAGCAATGGTAAATAATAGCTCATAGTCATCCCCACCATTAAGGCTATAGTTCAATGAACTTTTTTCATCTATTTGCTTGGTATTTAAAGCATTTTTATGCGCTAAAGACAACGGCAGTTTCTCTACAAATATATCAGCAGAGCAGTGCGAGGCGGTTAAAATATGTGATAAATCCTGTATCAGCCCATCTGAAATATCAATACAACTTGATGCGAGTCCTACTAACGATTCCCCTAATTCAATGCGAGGTTCAGTATGCTCTAGCACTGCAATAAAAACATCTTGTTGACTCAACGCTAGCTGCTTTAGTTTACAGGCAAGCCCAATCGCAGCATCACCAACAATCCCTGATACGACAATTAAATCATCAACTTTAGCTGCATTACGTTGCAGAGCCATTGCCGTTTTAACAATGCCTTTTGCACAAATGGTGATTGAACGTGGGCCTTTAGTTGTATCTCCTCCCACTAATGTAACATTGTGTTTGTCTGCTAAAGCAAAAAAACCTCGTGTAAATTCAGCAAGCCATTGAGGATCAACCCTTGGCAGTGTGATTGCAAGTGAAGTCCATTTAGGCTTTGCTCCCATGGCAGCTAAATCACTTAGATTAACGGCAAGGGATTTATATCCTAGTAAATAAGGATCAACATCATCAAAAAAATGAACGCCTGCGACAAGTGTATCTGTCGTTACAACAAGTTGATAGCCAACGGGTATATCTAAAATTGCACAATCATCACCAATACCTAAATAAACGCCATTGCTATTTTCTACGGCTTGGTGATTAAAATATGTTTGAATAAGATCAAATTCTCCAAAAGGCATTACTTTTCACTCATTTACACTTTATATACCCATGGGACGTAAAAATGCAACGTCAGATCGG
>JAGLDN010000170.1 GCA_023145575.1 Psychromonas sp. | reverse complement strand
TTAATTCCTAAATAGTTATTCTACATAGAGGTTTTATATCAACGCGCCTTGGTACTAGTTGCCTCGCCCTGCGAGGTACAAGCTAGAAAACCAAGACTACGTTACAATAATTGAAAAGTGAACAACAATTACCTATTATTGTGCTTTGTTCTGATTATCGATCTTGAGCCTGACAAAGGATTTTTACGTTACATGTGTATATACCCATCACAGCATAAGATACTTCGTCAAGCGTTAGATCAGGTCCACAATCAAATCCGCTGATCACTTAGCGCAGTTAAACCTTGATAGTTCAAATGTCGCACCTTAATTTGATCATCAAACACTTGCTTGATGTTGTATTTTAAAGTAGCATGTTTTAGCATTTAACTATACTCATGTGACGTAAAAGTGCTAATTCAGCAAGGGAAATAGTACCAATGTGCTAGGCATAAAATTGCCCTTTCGATGCACCAAAGGTCGAATTAAAATAAAGACTTTAATTCCTAAATAGTTATTATACATAGAGATTTTATAACAACGTAGGTTAGTACTAGTTGCCTTCCCCTGCGGGGCACAAGCTCAAAAACCAAGACTGCGTTACAATAATCGAAAAGTGCCTAATATTGTGCCTTGTGCTGATTATCGATTTTGAGCCTGACAAAGCATTTTTACGTCACATGGGTATATATAGTAAAGTAGGAATAGCAATGCCTAAAGCAAGTGATATTAAAAAAAATACAGCCATTGAATTTAACAATGCCGTTTATATTGTTAGAGACATCGAACGTTCAGTGCCTCAAGGACGTGCAGGCGGGAGTTTATACCGTATGCGTATGTATGATGTTGTAACAGGTGCAAAAATTGATGAAACATTTAAAGACAGTGAAATGTTATCGTTAGCTGATTTAATTCGTCGTAATGTGATGTTCTCCTACATAGACGGTGAGCAATTTGTGTTTATGGATAATGAAGACTATACGCCATATAACCTTGATAAAAAAAGTATTGAACATGAATTAGTCTTTATTGATGAAAATACAATCGGTCTGCAAGTATTACTCATTGATGGCGTCCCAGTTGCAATAGAGCTCCCGCCCAATATTGTTTTAGTGGTTACCGAGACTGATCCATCCATTAAAGGCGCATCATCGACAGCCCGCACCAAACCTGCTACACTCTCTACTGGGTTGGTTATACAAGTGCCTGAGCACATTGCAACAGGTGATAAAATTAAAATAAACACCGCAGATCATAAATTTATGAGCCGCGCTTAAGGACACTATAATGCAAGAAACTGCCGATTTATATAATATACTACTTTCCCCTTGGCTTTGGCTGGTAATCGTTATCCTTTTTACTATCAAAAAAGGGATCTACTTTGTTCCTCAAAATCGTGGTTACGTTATTTATACCATGGGGAAATACAGTGGCACACTAGGTGCAGGTTTAAACTTTATTATTCCTTTCGTGCAAAATGTTGCAGCTGATCGTAATTTAAAAGAGCAGTCGCTCGATATTGCCTCGCAATCAGCCATTACTAAAGATAATATATCATTGCAAATTGATGGTATTTTATTTATGAAAGTAACAGACGCAGGCATGGCAACAAACAATGTGACCAATTACAAAATTGCAGTGATTCAATTAGCAATGACCACCATGCGTAATGCAATTGGCTCTATGGAACTTGATGAATGTTTTCAAAATCGAGATGTTATAAATGCCAGCATTTTAGCAGCAATGACTGAAGCAACTCAGCCTTGGGGCGTAATGGTGACTCGTTATGAAATAAAAGATATCACACCACCACAGTCAATTAAAGAAGACATGGAAAAACAAATGACAGCGGAGCGTGAAAAACGAAGTGTCATTTTAACCGCTGAAGGTATTAAAAGATCTGCAATTACTGAAGCTGAAGGTTTAAAACAAGCTCGGGTTTTAAATGCTGAAGCTGCAAAAGCTGAGCAAGTACTAGCCGCAGAAGCAGATAAACAAAAACAAATGCTTGAAGCACAAGGTAAAGCTGAAGCGATACGTTTAGTCGCAGAAGCTGATGCAAATGCAATACGCGTTATCGGTATACAAGCGGATACTCCCGAAGGGAAAAAAGCAATACAACTATCACTGGCGCAAGATACAATCAAAGCGCATCAAGCGATCGCATCACAAAGCTCTGTTGTCCTGACTGATGGAAACACCGGAGAAAATATAGCAAATACAGTTGCACAGGCGATTGCTGTTTCTAACGCTGTGAAACTAGGCTAAATTGAATGTTTGACTACTTTTCACAAAATCATGACACACTGCTCTATAGCATTGCAGGTTGTGCTTTAATTATTGAACTAACTTTGACCGGCTTAAGTGGGGCATTGTTATTTTTTGCGATAGGTAGTGCCTTAACAGCCATTCTCATCTCACTTAATATTATATCAAGTTGGGAAGTTGAAATTGTTTTTGTTGCCTTATTATCATTGGCGTCGGCGGTTTTTTTGTGGAAACCCCTGAAAAAATTTCAAGGGAAAAGACATGTGGTTGATAACAGCAGTGATTTAATCGGTCACATTGTCATTGTATGCGAAGATATTACCTTAACCGCTGGATCTGTACGTTATTCGGGCATAAATTGGACTGCACGGTTAGATAAAAATAATAATGAACAGCTTATTAAAAAAGGCTCACGCGTAAAAATAGTCGCCGTAAATGGTAATATTTTACTTGTAGGATCCATTCATTGAAAGTGATCAACAAACTACATCTAATGTCAACTCTAACGAACTACATCTAATATCAACTCCAACGAACTACATCTAATATCAACTCCAACGAACTACATCTAATATCAACTCCAACGAACTATATCTAATATCAACTCATAAAATTTAGCATGCTATACCCATCATACCTGAAGATCCTCGTTTCAGGACACCTGAGTAATTCATGTTCAACGCAATGCTCCCTTCGGTAGGGTTAAAAAAAAGACTTTAATTCCTAAGTAGTTATTCTACATAGATATTTTATAACAACGTGCCTTGGTATTAGTTGCCTTGCCCTGCGGGGCACAAGCTCAAAAACCAAGACTGCGTTACAATAATCGAAAAGTGCCAAATATTGTGCCTTGTTCTGATCATCTAGCTTGAGCCTGACAAAGCTATTAGGCGACAATTAACTTGG
>JAGLDN010000017.1 GCA_023145575.1 Psychromonas sp. | reverse complement strand
GTGAAAGATCAACAGCCCCTAGGTACTAGAGATGTAAATACGCTTAATCAACTAGTCTATGGAGAAGATCTATGTATAAAAATGGCTTCAGATCCGTGGGAATCCATTCGAATTGCTGACAACCTGGCTTTTTTTGTCTGTTATTTGGGTGCTAGTGGATAGTGCTTTTATCTACTACTTACCCAAAGCTTCACACGAGCGAGGAGTTTTTAATTTGCTTAATGGATAATAATGTCGATACTCTTACACCAGAAAAATCAAAATTTTTGAAAAAAAGAGAAACAATAGTCACAAAAACACACCAAACCGAGAGATAGTCACATGACAATGAGGTTTGAGAAATTTAGTCGAGGTCCATATCGTATTTATGCAGATGTTGGAAATATTTTTACTAATAATCATAATCTTATATCCGCTCAAGTATTGAGAGTGGCTTCATTTTGTGTAGCAGTTGCACAATATTCAGCTAGATACAATTTCGCGGAGCATAAATATCTATTAGATAAATGCTTTTGTGATAGCCACATTAGATGAACACTTCGAAGAATATGTTGAGATCATAAAAGCTGAAATAAATAAAATTCATGATATATTGTCCTTGAATTTACGTATTACGTGCAATTTCTTAGATTAGATGGCCAGCTGTTATAATTCGGTCATTTTTCTACAAAGGAAATTGCTTAATGAATTACAAACAGCTAACTCAAGAATAACGATACCAGATTTACGCGCTAAAGAAATCAGGTAAATGCCAAGAAAGAAATAGCATATGAGCTAAATCGTTCACCATCTTCTATATTTCAAGAGAGTTAAAGCGAAATAAAGGACGTAGAGGGTACAGGACTTTGCAGGCTAATGAAATTAGCAAACAAAGGCGTAAAATAGCGTTTAAAGCGAGTAAATTAACAACGGAAGTAACTGGTTGGATTGATAAATTGTTGTATAACGATTTCACACCA
This sequence comes from Psychromonas sp., assembly GCA_023145575.1. Taxonomy (GTDB): domain Bacteria; phylum Pseudomonadota; class Gammaproteobacteria; order Enterobacterales; family Psychromonadaceae; genus Psychromonas. The sequence continues at coordinate 689 of JAGLDN010000017.1, read as the reverse complement.
GAGCAAATTGCGGATCGCTTATTTTTACAGGGTAAAATAAAGCTACATCATCAAGACATCTATAGGAACAAAGCCTTAGGTGGTCTGTTGTACAAGAAATTAACGAAGGCTTGCAAGAAGTATAAAGCGCTACGGTAGTTTTGATAAAAGAGACCAGTTAGTTAATCGAGACAGTATATACCCATGTTACTTCATTTTGCAAAGTCAGATCGGCAAATTGTGGCAAGTAGCTATGCATAAAATTTCCCTCTCGATGATTAGCCTAGTTAATCATCGAGAGGGAAATTAATATAAAGAATTTAATCCTTAAGATAGTTATTCTAAGTCGATATTTTATAACAACGCGAATTGGAGCAAGTTACTTTGCCCTTCGGGGCTTTAGCTCAAACACCAGTTCTGCGTTATAACATTCGAAAAGTGAATAACAATAAAAGAATTAACATGTTTTCGTTAATTCGTTAGGCAAATGATTAGCGTAGCTAATCGTTGATAGGTCGAATGTTATGCCTTGCTCTGATGCACGAGCTAAATCCTGACAAAGCACTTTGAAGTAACATGGGTATATAGGCACTTAGTTGAAAATGCCTTTGCAAGGTTGAAACAATTTAGGGCAATAGCCACTCGATATGATAAACTAAAGATTCATTTTGAAAGTATGCTCGCACTAGCTTGCTCAATGATTTGGTTGC
>JAGLDN010000169.1 GCA_023145575.1 Psychromonas sp. | reverse complement strand
ACAAAGATCAACAGCCCCTAGTTGATTTTTTCATTTTAAGTGGTCACAGGGATCTTGAAATATACCTGTCCATTTTCTTCCTTCAAAGGGAGTTTTCCCGCATGAATGTTCACTTGAATGGCAGGGTAAAGTAGCTTAGGCAAAGCAAGCATTGCATCTCGGTTTTTTCGAGTCTTTACGAATTCGGCAACCGCAGTCCTCTCGTTAATATGAATATTATGTTGGCGACTTTCTCGTACTGTAATGTTATACACTAATTTACGTCCCATTGGCTGATAATCATGACACATCCATAAGATAAAATGATCTGGTAAGGCATGTAATTTACTAACACTCTTAAACAACATGGTGGCATCTCCACCAGGAAAATCACAGCGAGCAGTCCCTTGATCTGGCATAAATAAACTATCGCCTATAAATACATTACCATCTATTAATAAAGCAATACTATCATTTGTATGTCCAGGAACTGCTAATACTTTAATACTCTCTCCAGAAAAATCCACGCTGTCATTATCATTTAGTAAAAGATCAAAACAACGACCGTCAGCAATAAGTGCCTTATCATTATAAAATGTTTTAAAATATTTTTGTATACCTATAATGTTAGCACTCACAGCAATTTTGGCCCCAGTTTTATCTCGTAAATAACTCGCCGATGTAAGGTGATCTGCATGCGCATGCGTTTCAAAAATATAGACAAGTGTAAGATCGTGTCGTTTAATAAAATCAAGTTGCTTATCTGCAAAATGGCTTGAAATTTTGCCATTTTGTAAATCAAAATCAAGTACACTATCAATGATCACCGCGTGTTTATCTTTATAAATAACATAACTAATTGTTGAGGTTATCTTGTGAAAAAAGACTTTTATGTTTATTTTTATTGACATATACTCACCATTTTTTTCCTAATGAAAAAAAGACAGATAATGAATCATCTTTGAAATCTTTAATCGTTGATGCATATCCAATCCCTATTAACGCAGGGCCATAGGATGTATCCGTACCCAGAAATAAACTTCCAGATCCGATAAAATCTTGCAGATTTATAGTTTGATGTAACTTCCATACGTTACCACCTTCTAGACTACTGCCTACATAAACCGGCACCCCAATACCTTCCGACAGACGCGTTAGATCATATTGATACACAACGGCAAGAAAAGCTTTATGGGCACCGAGAATCGCATCTTTTTGATAGCCTGACAAATTAAGAAATCCACCAAGCTCTGACAAGTATTTAGTTTTTAGCCCTCTTGTCAAAATGGTTGCAAATGAAGATATAAAAACATATGTATGACTGCCGATTGTAGCAGCACCGCGCCAATCAAATGTTACCTGAAGAGAAGCGTTAACATCATCATTGAGTGTTTTATCTTTAAAGATATCGTTTCTTAAAAACAATTTCATAGAAATTTTATTACCTGATGTAGGCAAATTAACACTATTTAGATCATCAAAATCTAAAAACACATAACCACCATAAGTACGATATTTCTGTTTACCTGACAGGCCATTAAAATCAACGTTTGGCGAAGCATAAAAGAACTGCCCAAAAGATCCCAGTACCCCTATTTCAGAAGATCCATTATTCATGTAATTAGTACCAACACCCAATCTCGCTTGCGTATATTTATCATAAAAGGCCAACCTCTCATCTGCAAAAGAAGATTTATTTTCTAGGTAGTTGTCCTCTTTATATTCAAGAGTAGACCTGCCAAAAAACAGCTGTTTTTTATCTAACGGTTGATAAAATTGAGTCAATAGACCTTTCTCCCAGCCCAAGGTCAATTCATTTTTCCAAATTCCACCGTTAGCAGTAATATCTTTTAATATATAGCCTAAATCGAAAGTGGGCTCAATAGTTCCTTTTAAATCACCTTCTAAGCCAATCCCAATATGCACATAATCAGGACCCCAAGATTTATCCCGTGTGGTTAGCGTCAAAATACGACCAGATCGAGTGTCTGTAAATTCAGCATTAACAAATTCAAAGCGATTTAACGCATAGACTCTCTGCACCGCAGTCGCAAGCTCCTTCTTTGAAATAAATTTACCAGGCTGCAAGCCAAAATGTGCAGAAATAAATTCAACAGCTGCATGAGATTCGTTATTATAAACAATCTTGACGGTTGGTCGTCTTCTCTTCGCCATCCATTGCTTTATCTTAAATTCCTTTTTTGCTTGATATATAGCGTAGTCTTTATTGCTGATACTTAATGCTTGAATACCAACCTTTTGCTTAACTGCGCCCTTTTTCCCTTCTTGATAAGCTTCCTCAAGAATAGAAAAATTAGCTGTGCCAAGCCCATTCACATCAGGACGTATCAGTAAATCATGTTTTCGGTGAAGCAATTTTTTTCCCTGACGAGTTGTCGTAACCGTCATAATTGTTGATAATTGATTAAGCACATCAATTGATGAATTAATGTGCTTTTTCAAGAGCAACGATGATCCAATATCAACCGCTATAATTATATCGGCTCCCATGCTACGAGCAACACTCACGGGAAGATTATTGGATATACCACCATCAACTAATAATTGACCATTTAATTTTGTCGGCACAAGTGCTCCTGGGACGGTTGAAGAGGCTTTCATTGCTTTAGCTATACTTCCATCATGTAATATAACCTGATGTGATGTGACAAGATCAGTTGCGACTGCGCGATAGCGGATCGGTAAATCGTCAAAACTATTAAAGTTTCCGACATCGCCTACTGATTGATTTAACACTTGCATTGCTGATTGCCCAAGTAAAAGTCCTCCAGGAAGTTTTACTTTACCCCCACTATAGCCAAGGTTTAATGTAATATTGTATTTGTCACGCAATATTTTATCTGCAAACAATAATTCATCTCTTGGAATAAAATCAGAAAAACCACGTTCCCAGTCAACGCTAAACATCATTGATTTAATTTGTTTAGCATTATATCCAAGGGCTAAAAGACCGCCAACATAAGAGCCAATACTCGTGCCAACAACAATATCAATCGGCACATGGTTTTTTTCTAAGGTTTCTATTACACCGATGTGCGCAGCACCTTTAGCACCGCCTCCACTTAATACAAGCGCAATAACAGGACGTGATTTTTTATGCGATGATTGATGCTTTATTGAAGGTGTTGCATTCACTAAAAGGCTAATTAATATCAATGCAAAAAATGAGAAGAAACGAATAATCAACACTATGCTCCTTGCCATCAATATATGTTTGTATCAGAATAATATCAATGTTACTTCAAGATAAAAAATGCGCAAGAAGAATTGTACCAAGATGAGAGCGATGCGATTCAGGTTATTTGGGCAAATACCAATTTGACGTGAAAGTGCTTCAATTTATGTGACGGTGAATAATTGAAAGATGTCATTTAGGCTAGTCATTAAAACATGTCCAATACTAGCTAATATCCATGTGACGTAAAAATGAAACATCAGACACGAACTAAATGATCAAAATAAGGCGCAACATGTTACATATCAACGATTAACTACACTTATGATTTTACTGTAGAATTAACGGAAAGATCTTAATTATTTAATTGTCACTCCCTTTTCGATTGCTAAACGTAAGCCTAATCTCGAGTCAACTAAAGCCAAGTTAGCAGCACATAGAGCTTTGCCACTTGTACCAATCAACAACGTTATAAAATTTGGGCTTAGAACGGTGTGGCGATAACCAGCCTAGTAAATTGATTGAGAGTTTACTCTATTTTAAATTTCGAGGTCGGGTTGATTGGCTTGTTGGAGAGCTAGCGGGCTAACAAGTTAATCTATTATCGCCACACCGTTAGATGCGACAGCGTAGCGGTCGCATCTAACTACTCGTTGAGAAGTAAAGTCTTTATTTTTATTTGACCTTTGGTGATTATCGTAGTTAATCACCAAAGGGTGTTCTATGTCGAGTACCTTAGCACAATTTGCCGATCTGACGTTTCATTTTGAAGTGACATGGGTATATATCATCGAAAACTCATCAATCCATCGCCAGAACACTTTAGCTGTTGCAAAATATTTATTATTCTGACCTATTGATTTATTACTTTTTACTGCCGTTCAATCGGATTTAAATTGGGACTATGATCCAGTAAATAATGTGGTTTTATTCCAAGTCTTTTAGCTTCTTAAACCGCTAATTTGCAACGGCGAAACCCCACCAAATCAAATATAAAATTATAAGAATAAAAAGCTTTTTATTCTTTGCTTAAATTAGAACACATAATTAATGTAATTAGTCAACTCATAGTCTTATCTATTAAATTAACCAACAAGTTAATATACTAAATGTGGAGTATCTACAAAAATGAAGAGTATATGGCCATGCAATTATAATACAACGCAGACATAAGCCATTGAATCTAAAAGATTCATACGCTGTTTTCTGTTATTGGTCTTAATTAAGCATTTTTTTCTCTTCACCAAACAAGCAACCTTGTCCACCATAAACATCTAGCTTTCTTAGCATTTTCAATTGTTCATTTGTTTCAATCCCAACCGCAATCACCTTGGTTTTTTCGTGCAAACAACTTGCCATAAGGCTTTGAATGGCAATCTGGTTAATTGTCCGCAAATGAATATTATGCACGAGACTCGCGTGAAGTTTTAAATAATCAATCGATAAAGCCGAGATATATTCTGTATTTACGACTGTTTTACCAACGTTATTAATTGCGATTTTGCAGCCTAATTTCTTTAATTCTATTAAATTTTTATGCAAATAATAATATTTGAGATTATTATTTTGATCCATGAAATGCTCAGAAAATTCAAAAATTAAATTATTTCTCAATTCAACAGAAAGTTTCATTAACTCCAATACGATCCAATTTTGGTATTCACTATTAGCAAGTAAATTTGCCGTCAAATGAATTGCAATGGGTCTCGCTTTCACACCTCTTTTTTTCAATAGAGCAAGCACTTTTTCTAGCATTTTTTGATCAAAAGAATCTTTTACTCCACACTTTATTTTCATTGGTGTAAAAATGCTAGCAGAAATAAGCTGATCTTCAAGATCAGGAATTCGTAAAAACAAATCGCAGTAAATTTCTTGCAACTGATCAAGCTCTATGACGCTTTGATAAAATAAAACAGACAAGTCCTTTTCTACAACATTGGCGAATAAGCTCCGCCACTTGACTGTGCCTTTAGATAAACTAAGCTTTTTGCTTTCTTCATCTGCCAAAAACCAACCGCTTTCTTTTTGATGAGAAGCAACTTTTAATGCTGCGTATGCATCATCAAGAATAACGGACTGTTTTTCGCCTGATTGAAAAAAACTCACCCCAATCTCGAAAAAATCCACAATATAAAAAGACTTAGGAAGTTGCAGTTGAAATATTCGATTAGTTAGCTGTTTAGCGGCAATTGTTGTTTCTAGATAACTCAGTTGAGGAAGGATCAGCGCAAATTCAGCGCTGTTTATTCTACTAAGAAATTGGTCATTATAGCGAGCTGCATAAGATGTTAATACTTCTGTTATTTGTAAAAGCATATTTTTATGGGTTTTATCTTCCCTGCCAGATCGCATAAAATCTAGCTCTGGAAAAGAAATAATAAACAACGCGCTCGAAAAAATATTTTCATCCTTTAAAATAATATCCAAACGATTTCTAAACGCCAAACGATTAAAAAGTCCCGTTGTTTTATCTAAAAAAACTTGCGATCTAATATGCTCATCAAAACGACCTAGATGTCGCTTAGTTTCAATCAGTTCTGCACTTAACATATCAAGGGCTTGACTTGCAAATTTTGGCCACTCCCCTTTTTGAATATCCCTAGCTTCTGGATTTTCTCGTAATAAATATCGAGCACGTTGATCAAGCATATCTGCTCCTTTGAATATTTTTTTTATCCAATATAATGAAAATACAAGAAACAACAAACTAAGACAGCTTGCAACTATGATTTCAATCAGTGGAAAAAAAGAAAAATTAATACCGTGGAAGGGCTTACGTGTTGTAAAAATAAATAAATCATTACAATCTGGTGGTAAATGATATTCATAAACCTCAAGTTCACTGGCAGGAAATACTTTAAAATCTGCTACATAGTTTAAAAACAACTTGTTTTTGCGGCGTATTTGAAATTGTAAAACGCCAGAAGTTTTTAACAAATCAGGTAACCACTTATTTAACTCTTTCTTAGCTGTATGTTGCCTAAGCTGATACTCAAGGACTTTTGCAACAGCATTCATTTTTTGCTGATGGTTTAACCGTACCTCAGAAATAAAACTTATGATCCCCCCCCCAACAACAAACGTCATACAACCAAATGCAATCAGCATGGTCAGAAGGATAAATTTATCCGTAAATTTCATTTGATACCTTGAATTTTATGTTTAATTAACAATGACGTGTATTATACCATGTTACCTAAAAATGCTTTTTCTCCAAGCTCAAAGGCAACGCAAGGCACAGCATTTGTGAATTGTTATACCAAACGAACAAAGATTGAAAGTCTTTATTATATGACAAATATTATATCACAATTTACCTTGTGGATTTTACACTTTGACGAAGCATGGCTATAATCTTTACTTGAAATTCCAGATAATGCCAATTACATTAAGTATATGATCTCAATTTTACGCAGGAAAATAGCTTAATTCAAGACGTAAGTTAATGTAAATGCCGCTTCCATTTCCGAACCATACAACGTACGAAACTTACAACGTACGAAACTTACAACGTACAAGTAAGTTATTAAAAAGCCTTAAATATAGAAAAGCTATTTATTGTAATTGGTATTATTAACTGATGTTACGCAGTAAACTAAAATTCCAGATGAAAAACTGTTAAACTATCACTATGAATAAAAACAAACAAATATTTGAGCTTTATGTTGATTACCCTGTAACTCTATTTAGCGATACAACAACTGTCTTATCGAATCTTCTAGACTGAGATAGATGGAAATATTAGTGACAATCAAATGACTCGCTTCTAATCTCACAAACAGTTAACTTTTACTGACTTGTGAGCCAATGTAAAAAAAGAGGTGCGGTAAAATTAGTCTGAGGATCTCGTTTTAATCTTTGACGGCACAGTTCACTCCTAGCCATTATCGAGTGAAAATGAGCCTATTAGCTGACACTTTGATCATACTGTTGGTCACTGAGTCAAAAGCATAAACTAACTTAATTGTATTTATCATGCTGGCCAATCAAGGATCCCAATTGCCTTTAAGATCATTATAAAAGAGGTCCAATACTCAAGAGTTTTGACTCTAAGACTAAAAAGAAAGGGTAGCATCACTAAAAATGATGTCTTAGTATTCATGCTTAAAGCATGCAATATAAAATACGTGAAATTGCGATACATATCAGCTGACAGTTGGTTTTCATCAATTAGTAACATAATATTAATTCATGAAAAAATAAAAAAACATTTTATTCTCGCATTAAAAAGTAACCGTTTAATTGCGTTAAATAGAGAAGAAACATTACAAGAGCGTTTTCACCAAATTGATTCATTGGATTGGTCAAAAACTTCGATCTGCGGTTGAGTAAAAGCAATGAATGTAGCAATGCTTTTACATCGACAAATCTTTAAAAACAAAGATGACAGTGAAGGAATATTATATACCAATGTGATGTAAAATTGCTTAACCGGCTTTAGCTCGGATATCAGAGCAAGGCGTAACATCCGTTAATAATTAAAGGCTAAACAATGTCTCATCTTCATCTTTACAACCACAGCCAACCAATCAGTAATCCTAGTAAATTATTACAACGCAATGAATCACTTTTTGAAAATCGCACGGTTCTTGTCGCTGGAAATATTGATAAGGACTACCCATTAAATATAGAAAAATGTGCTGATTCTGCAACATTCTGTTTCAATAATTTTCGGATATTTTTTGCATTGAATGACAAATTAAAACTGTCTGAATGCCATTTTACAGCAAATTATCAAAGCACTAAAAAATTTGATTTGTTGTTAATTTATATCCCAAAAGCAAAACAAGAAATACAATATTTGCTTGCAAACCTAGTACCTCACCTTCATTCAAATGCCAGTATATTGATTGTTGGGGAAAATAAATGCGGTATTAAGAGCGTTCATAGCTTACTAACGCCATACGCATCAAACATCAACACAATTGATTGCGCACGCCATTGTTCGCTTATTTACTGTAAACTAACAAAAGCAGTCAGCACTTTTAAGCAAACTGATTGGATAAAGACATGCCACCTTGAAATTAATAACATTACAATAAAAATTCACTCCCTACCTGGCGTTTTTAATCATGGAAAATTAGACAAAGGAAGCGTACTTTTATTACAAAATTTACCTGCCAAGATGACAGGATCATTTCTAGATTTTGGCTGTGGGGCGGGCATTATAGCATGCTATGTCAAAGCAAAGTTCCCAAACGTGAACATCGACCTTGTCGATGTAAATGCTTATGCACTTGAAAGTGCACAATTATCGCTTAAAAGCAACGCTATCGAAGGTAAGGTATTTCCTTCTGATGTGTTCTCTCATATTAATAAAAAATATAATACACTCGTGTCTAACCCGCCTTTTCATTCTGGGAAAAGTACAGATTACAAGACAACAGAAGACTTAATTAAACGAGCCCCTGAACATTTACTTCCAAAGGGACAACTTATCATTGTTGCTAATAAATTTTTAAAATACGAACCTTTATTAGAAAATGCATTCACAAATGTGGCTTGTCCAATTTTTACCAACAAATTTAAAGTGTTAACCTGTTTCAAATAAATACAATAAAAAATTTAAAACACTATTGCATTTTTTATATATTTTACTTAAAGTAAATTTACTCGTATCATTAGATTAAATTTAGTATGTGCATCAGATAAATTGCAATAGACTCATACGACGACGAGATACATTGTCAGGCTTTAGCTCGATGTCAGCGTAAGGAGCAACATTTAACCAAATAAACAAATTAGCTGCACTAATCTTTAGTTGATAAAATAATTTAAAAATATTAATTATCATATACTTATACTATTTTAAATATCATAACGTGGAACTGGCTATTAAGCCTTGCACTGATGAGCATGGCAACATACGCGGATCTGTGTCGTTATCAAATTTCAGCTATAGCAAAAATAGTTAAGATTTAAAGACTTTATTTTAATTTTTTCAGTTAATAATTAACGAAGCTAATCATCGAGCGGCCCATTTTATGTCATGTATCTCGACACAAATCAGCCGAACTAACGTTTCATCTTTACGTCACATGGGTATAAACGCACTGACAGATACTATTTATTTTCTTTATTACTTACCACACGCACTTAACATTGGAGACTTATATGGCTGGTATTCTTGCTATGATCCTTGCTGGTGGAGAAGGGGCGCGCCTTTTCCCTCTAACTAAAACTCGCACAAAACCTGCCGTTCCTTTTGGTGGAAACTACCGCTTAGTTGATTTTGCATTAAATAACTTTGTAAATGCCGATTTAATGAAAATTTACATTTTAACACAGTTTAAATCTCAATCCTTAAACATACATTTGCGAAAAGCATGGCGTTTATCTGAAGTCTCTAAACGTTTTATCGAAGCAATTCCTGCTCAACAACGCCTGAGTAAAGAATGGTATTCAGGCACTGCCGATGCTATTTATCAAAATAAAAGCTTCATTGAAAAACAAGATCCTGAGCATGTTTGCATCTTTGGCAGTGATCACATCTACAAAATGGATGTACAACAAATGGTGGAACACCACAAACTGAAAAAAGGTGCGCTTACTGTCGCAGCTATTCGCGTGCAAAAATCTCAAGCAAAAAACTTTGGGATTATTGAAATTGATGACGAAGATAGAATGATTGGATTTGTTGAAAAACCCGATGTTAATGAAGCAAAAACAATACCTGGCGATCCTGATCATGTATTAGCCTCAATGGGTAACTATATATTTAAAGCTCATGTTTTATTAAATGAATTAAATGAAGATGCAGGCGTTAAGGATTCTATCCATGATTTTGGTCACAATATCATTCCTAACCTTTACCCTAAGGGTGAGGTGTTTATTTACAGATTAAGTAATAACAAAATACTTGGGGAGCCAGAAATCGCATACTGGCGCGATGTGGGTAACATTGATTCGTACTGGGAGGCGCACATGGACATGCTTCAGCCACAAGCACCCTTCTCGCTTTATAACAAACATTGGCGACTACATACTTACCACCCGCCCTTACCTCCTGCAACATTCCATGATGTAGACGGCAGTGAAAGCATTATTGATCAATCTTTTGTTGGTGCAGGTTCATACATCAGCGGAGCGACTATTAAGCGCTCTTTGCTTGGTTTTAAAGCGCATATATGTCCAAATTCAATCATAAAAGAAAGCATATTTTTAGGAAAAGTGAAAGTTGGTGAAGGTGCTCGTTTAACGAGAGTAATTGTTGATAAAAATGTAGATATTGCTCCTGGTACAGTCATTGGAGAAAACCTCGAAGAAGATCGCAAACGATATACAGTATCAGATAATGGCATTGTCGTTATTGCTAAAAATACAAAAGTTGGTTAACACGAGCTTGCAATTAAAATATTGCCAAGACGTTTCTCTCGATATTTTAGGTTAATTAAATCATATAGGTTTTAAATTATGGCAAAAGTTCTTTCCTTAATACTTGCTGGTGGGACTGGTACACGTCTTCAACCATTAACTCAATCACGAACTAAACCGTCAGTACCCTTTGGTGGCAGCTACCGTTTAATTGATTGCGTACTTAATAACTTTGTAAACTCTGATTTACTCCGTATTTATGTACTCACACAATTTAAATCCCAGTCCTTAAATGAACATCTACATAAAGCATGGATGTTGAACAATGTCACTGACACATTTATTGATACCATCCCCGCGCAAATGCGCATGGGTAAACATTGGTACAGCGGTACTGCAGATGCGATTTATCAAAATATACATTTCATCGAAGAAGATCAGCCCGATATTGTTTGTATTTTTGGCAGTGATCATATCTATAAGATGGATATTCGCCAAAAAATTGCATTCCATGAAAAAAAGAAAGCCGTATTGACCGTTTCTGCCATCAAACTACCCAAAAAAGAAGCGTACCACTTTGGTATCATCAAAGTTGATAAAAACGGTCGCATGATAGGTTTTGTTGAAAAACCATCAATCGAAGATGCACCAACAATACCAGGTGATCCAGATCACGTCCTTGCGTCAATGGGTAATTATATATTTGATTCAAAAGAATTATGTAAAGAATTGAAACTTGACGCAAAGAACAAAAATTCAAGCCATGATTTTGGCAAAGACATCATCCCAAAACTCTACAAGCAAGGCAGTGTTTATGTATACGACTTCTCGACTAATGTTATTCCTGGTGAAGAAGACTTTGAAACATACTGGCGCGATGTAGGTACTATTGAATCATACTGGCAAGGAAACATGGAATTAACCAAAGCTAAACCACCCATGTCACTATATAACAAACGTTGGCCACTACATACCTACTACCCAGCATTACCACCTGCTTTTTTCAAAAGTACAGGCGGTATCAAATGCGTGATCAGAAAATCATTAATATCTGATGGTTGTCATATCACTAGCGCCTCAATTAAAAAATCAGTTATCGGCTCGAATGTATTTATTGGAAAAAACTCAAATGTTTTTGAATCTGTTATTTTAGATGACACCAAAATAGGTAAAAATTGTACAATCATTAAAAGCATTATTGACAAAGATGTATTTGTTGCAGACAACATTGAGATTGGTGTAAATCTTGAAAAAGATAAAAAACGCTTCGTGGTATCTGACGATGGGATTGTTGTTATTGCAAAAGGTACTAAAGTTTATGAATAATGTCTATTGAGGTTAATTAATACCAATTACATTAAGTATGTAATCTAAATTTTACACAAGAAAACAGCTTTATTCCAAACGGAAATTAATGTAATTAGCCGACCGATTTACGAAACCTTCAATGCGGAAGTAATTTATTTTAAGCAGTAAAATAGATCTGCTATTTATTGTAATTTGTATAACATCAACCTTACTGGTTAAATAAGATTGCTAAGTAATTGACTATTATCTCGTAATGACATCAATTGATGCAGGTTAACTTACCTTTTTAACCTAAAAGATATTATTTCACGACAAAAATTAAAAACATTGTAGACCACTTGCTATTTATGCAATAAGGAATATTCATTGAACCAACAAAAATTAAAAATTCTATTTGTGTCTTCTGAAATTGAAGGATTTTCAAAAACAGGGGGGCTTGCTGATGTTGCGAGAGGCCTAACAATTGAACTTCATAATCAAGGACATGACATTCGTGTCATTACACCCTTCTACCGTACCATTGAGCATCGGCAAACTGCTAAACATCGCTTAGACTTAGTACTCAATACAGATTATTCACATGTTAATATACATTTTAAAGTACACGAAATGCACCTAGATAGCATTCCTGTTTACGGCATTGATAACCCATACTACTTTGATCGGCAAGGTCTATATGGTGAAGGTAACGCGCCATATTTGGACAATGGAGAGCGCTTTGCCTTTTTTTCTGTCGCAGCGCTTATTGCCACCGATGCACTCGATTATACACCCGACATTATTCATTGTAATGATTGGCATACGGGGCTTATCCCTTATATCCTAAAAACGCGTTACAAGGATCATTTCCGATTCACCACGACCAAAACAGTATTAACAACGCATAATGCATGCTATCAAGGAATTTATGAAAAATCATCGTTAAACATACTGCCTGAAATATCATGTTGCATGGACGATCGTGTGCTACAAAGTTTTGACTATATCAACTACTTAAAAGTTGGCATCACTTACAGCGACAAAATCAATACCGTTAGCCCAAACTATGCAAGTGAGCTATTAACAGAACTAGGATCTCACGGTACTCACCATAATTTTTTAAGCCGAAAACACGATTTTGAAGGTATTTTAAATGGGTGCGATTACAACGATTGGGATCCTAAAACAGACAAATATATTCCAAAAAACTATAGCGCGAAGGACATAAGCGGCAAAGCACTGTGCAAATCAGGGTTACAAAAAAAGTTAGGTTTAGCAGTTACTAACGCCCCTGTTTTTGGCATGATTTGCAGACTGACCGAACAAAAAGGTTTTGGCCTATTAATACCAATTATGGAATGTTTCTTAAAACATAATGTGCAATTAATTATTATTGGCTCAGGTGAGCCTTCTATCACTGGACAACTAGACTCGTTTGCACAGCGTTACCCTGATAAGTTTAAGTTCATTAATATGTACAGCAATGAGCTTTCACACATGATAGAAGCCGGAGCAGATTTCTTTTTAATGCCATCTATTTTTGAACCCTGCGGACTAAATCAACTCTATAGCTTAACTTATGGAACGCTACCCATTGTTCGCGCTGTCGGAGGATTAAAAGATTCTATTTCTGATTATGATGATGATCCAGGAAATGCAAATGGTTTCGTATTTTGTAAAACCGATCCACTGCAACTCTTAAACCTACTGCGCCGTGTCATTTTACTGTACATCGAAAAGCCAGACGAAATTGAACGCCTAAAAAGAAAAGCAATGCGCTCTCATTTCTACTGGTCTGATTCAGTCAAGCACTACGAGCATTTATACTTTAACGCGCTTTACCAACAAAGCAACTGGTAACAGCAATAACATGACATTTACTGATAAATATTAATACAATAATATTACGCCTTGATCTTGGTATTCGCTTTGGCGATTAAATTTAACAACTGGCTTTGTTAAGTTAAAGTAGAGAACACATACTCAGCTCGCTACTTTTTCAACCAACTTATGCTATATATCCATTCGATGTAAAGATGGCAAGACAGATCCATAAATGTTGCCATAAGAAAATCGCAATGTTGGATCTATCATGTATATACCCATCACAGCTGAAGATATTCGTTTCAGGACACCTGAGTAATTCATGTTCAAGGCGCAATGCTCCCTTCGGTTGGGTAAAAAAAAGACTTTAACCCTTTATTGTTTTCACTTTTTGAGTATTACAACGCAAAAGATGACTTACTCAGTTATCCCCAAAGGGTGAGTTTTAAAGGTGTTATTGATTTTGGCAAGGGAATAACCATTCTCTACAATCAATGCCTTGCCTTGCCTCTAAGCTTTTAAATTCTCGCTGAAACCTGCATCTTCAGGTTTGATGGGTATCGTTATTCTACATAGAGATTTTATAACAACGCGGCTTGATACTCGTTGCCTCGCCCTGCGGGGCACAAGCTCGAAAACCAAGACTGAGTTACAATAATCTAAAAGTGAACAACAATTACCTAATATTGTGCATTGTTATGATCATCGAGCTTTAGCCTGACAAAGCATTTTTGCGTCAATTGGGTATAGCATCCAAGCAGTCAGAACAATATTTCAATATTTCTATTCCAAATTAAATACCTTCTTTTAGTTTATTACAACGCGTTGAACTTATGCCTAACGCTGATCCTCATGTTAATACTTGACGAATAAATCCATTTTTTAAGGCTAATTTCTGTAGCGCTGTTTCTGCATCGACCTTGAGTAAAATCATTACAATTGCTGTTTTACAGTGATTATTAGATCGTAAAAGTGTATCTTTTGCAACGTCAAATGTACATTGCGTTGCTTGAACAACAATATTAACCTGACGCTGCACTAATTTAGCATTTGTTGCTTCAACATCAACCATTAAGTTACCATATACCTTGCCAACACGGATCATCGCCCCCGTCGTTATCATATTTAATATTAATTTTTGGGCAGTGCCTGCTTTCATCCGAGATGATCCAGTGAGTACTTCAGGACCCACGACAGGTATAATACTAATTTGCGAAAGATCGACCATTGGGCAATTTGGATCACAAGTGACTGCTACAACATTTGCCCCAACGGATAAGCCATATTCCATTGCTCCAAGTACATAAGGAGTACGTCCACTTGCAGCTATACCAACTAACACGTCTTTTTCATTTAATTTTATATGTTTAAGATCTTGGGCCCCCAAAGCATTATCATCTTCAGCATTTTCAACTGCTTTTAAAATAGCCTTTTCACCGCCCGCTATAATGCCAATCACCTGATCTGGATGTGACCCATAGGTTGGTGGACACTCACTTGCATCTAAGATACCTAAACGCCCAGAAGTACCTGCGCCAATGTAAATGAGTCGTCCACCTATTTGAAATGCATTAGAGACAGCATCAACTACTTTTGTAATATCAGATAACGTTCGCTCAACTGCAATTGCCACTTTTTTATCTTCATTATTGATAACTACTAACATTTCATGTGTTGATAAAGTATCAATATCTGAGGATCCTACATTACGACCTTCAGTTAGCATTTTTGTTAAATCAATATCCATACGTACTCTCATTTTATTGATCGGTAAGTTTCATAAAATAATAGCATTGATTTAATATTACTTACAAAGTATACCCTTAACAAGTAGGTCAATTGCAACGCTAACTGAGCCGACAAGTGCACAATGTGGCTAAAATTGAAAAAAAATTAATTTTTTAAAACTCACATCACCTTTTAATGCTGATGATTAAGGTAACATTTAATAAATATAGTTTTTATTAATGCGTTTAATTAACAACTAATTTACTTATACTACGGATACACAATAAGATTTTACTTGAAAACTATTTTTATAATACAATCATCGTTATAAATTCATTGGATATATGCTGATTGTAAATAATAAATATAAACATAAATTTACCAATAAATAAAGTGTATAAAAATCACTTTTTAAACTTGCGACCAAGGACTTAACTATGCAAATAGGTATACCTAGAGAGATCCAAGATAATGAAAATCGAGTAGCCGCAACACCTAAAACGGTTGAGCTATTAAGTAAACAAGGTTTTACTTTCCTCGTAGAAACAAACGCAGGACAAGCAGCTAGCTTTTCTGATCAAACTTATCAAGATGCTGGTGCACAAATTGCTGATAAAACAAGCAACACATGGGCGTCTGATATTATCTTTAAGGTAAATGCTCCAACAAACGCTGAAATTAAACAAATGAACGAAGGGACAACACTGGTCAGCTTTATTTGGCCAGCACAAAATCCAAAATTACTCGAAAAGCTTGCGGCTAAAAAAATTAACGTGATTGCCATGGATAGTGTTCCACGTACCTCTCGTGCTCAATCACTTGATGCGCTAAGTTCAATGGCTAACATTGCAGGTTATCGTGCAGTAATTGAAGCGGCAAATCAATTTGGACGCTTCTTTACTGGGCAAATCACAGCAGCAGGAAAAGTTCCACCAGCAAAAGTGCTTATCATTGGTGCGGGTGTTGCGGGTCTCGCCGCATTAGGCACAGCGGGTAGCTTAGGCGCTATTGTTCGTGCATTTGACACTCGCCCTGAAGTCAAAGAGCAAGTTGAGAGCATGGGCGCTGAATTTTTGGTCGTTGATTACCAAGAAGAGGAAGAAGTCAGCACAACAGGTTATGCTAAAACCATGAGCAAGGGTTATCAAAAAGCACAAGCACTAATGATGTCTGAGCAAGCAATGGAAGTAGATATTATTATCACCACCGCACTTATTCCAGGTAAACCTGCCCCCTTGCTGATTAATAAGAAAATGATTGCATCAATGAAATCAGGCAGCGTCATTGTTGATTTAGCTGCGGCTGCAGGGGGTAATGCTGCATTAACAGTGAAAGACACCGTTTTTGAAACAGACAATGGCATAAAAATAATCGGTTACACTGATTTGCCAAGCCGTCTGCCCACACAATCAAGTCAACTTTACGCAACCAACTTAGTCAACCTAATGAAACTACTTTGCAAAAACAAAGATGGTTTAATCGATATTGATTTTGAAGATGAAGTCATTCGTGGGGCGACCGTTGTTAAAGAAGGTGAAATTTCATGGCCGCCACCTACAATCAACGTAAGCGCAACACCCACACTCCAAAATGAGCAACAGAAAGCAGCTTTAATTGAACAAAAAAAATCAAATAACAAATTCACTAAACCGGTTATCGCCGTTGTTGTGGCGCTATTGTTTGCGTGGGTTGCAAGCGTCGCGCCTTCTGATTTTTTATCTCACATCACTGTATTTATACTGGCTTGTATTGTTGGTTATGGCGTAGTTTGGAATGTTGCACATGCATTACACACACCGCTAATGAGTGTGACCAATGCCATAAGTAGTATTATTTTAGTAGGCGCATTACTACAAGTTGGTAGTGAACACTGGTATGTCAATGTACTTGCATTACTTGCCGTATTTATCGCAACAATCAATATCATCGGTGGCTTTACCGTAACGCATCGTATGTTAAAAATGTTCCAAAAGGATAAATAATTATGTCAGAAGGATTCATTACAGCGTCATATATCATCGCATCAATCTTATTTATTGCCAGCTTAAATGGGCTAAGTAGCCAAGAAAGCGCGAAAAATGGTAATGTTTTTGGCATAATCGGGATGACAATTGCAATTATTGCAACAATAGGCGCGATGCAAAACAGTGGTCACGCGGGCGCTTGGAGCTATATACTGGTTGTGGTATTAATGATCATCGGCGCACGTATTGGTATTAGCCTTGCGTTAAAAGTCGAAATGACAGCAATGCCAGAGCTGATTGCTATTTTACACAGTTTTGTAGGGTTAGCCGCGACTGTTATTGGTTTTAATTCATTTTTCGAGCACTCTACTTTAATTGGTGCTGCCGAAAAAATTCATAATATTGAAGTATATTTAGGTATCTTCATTGGCGCGGTTACTTTTACAGGCTCTATTGTTGCCTATGGAAAACTCAGTGGGAAAATAAACAGTGCAGCCCTTAGCCTACCAGGAAAAAACTGGATCAATATCGCCGTAGTTGTTGCTTTTGTTTTATTATTAATGAGCTTTCTCCATGGCTCAATGGGCGGTTTTGAATTATTATTCATGCTCATTATTGCACTTGCTTTTGGTTGGCATTTGGTTGCATCAATCGGGGGCGCAGATATGCCCGTTGTGATATCAATGCTTAATTCATACTCAGGTTGGGCAGCCGCTGCAACAGGTTTCATGTTATCAAATGATCTCCTTATCATCACGGGCGCTTTAGTTGGTTCAAGTGGCGCTATTTTATCTTATATCATGTGCAAAGCAATGAATCGCTCATTTATAAGTGTTATTCTTGGCGGATTTGGTAACGAGGACGCATCGCAAACAGATGATCACGACTATGGCTCGCACAATGAAACAAATCCAGCATCCGTCGCACAAGCGCTTAGTGCGGCAAGATCCGTCGTCATTGTTCCAGGTTACGGGATGGCGGTTGCACAAGCACAGTACCCTGTTGCTGAGCTAACAAAACGTTTACGTGATAAAGGTAAAACAGTACGTTTTGGTATTCACCCTGTCGCAGGGCGACTACCTGGTCACATGAACGTATTACTTGCTGAAG
>JAGLDN010000168.1 GCA_023145575.1 Psychromonas sp. | reverse complement strand
CCAAGGTAGTTGACGTCTGATAAGTTATTTGTAAAAGGATACTCTTACGACTCTAAGATTAAAGAGTCCAAGCAACTTCTGGGTACTTTTTATAATACTTAATTGCATTTTGAATACCTCCACAAAAGTTTATTTTTAACGTCTGAAGTCGTTAATTGTTTTATTCTGTCCATATATTGTAACGGCTCTTTTTTTAATGTTATCTGAATTTTTAATTTGATTATTTAGATTTGTTGGGGGTATTAACAAGCTAAGATCTTGCCCAAAAAGTAGATATATATCCATGCTACTACAAGATGAAACATCAGGCACGAACTCGATGATCCGAATAAGGCAAAACATCGGGTCTATCAATGATTAGCTACTCTAATCTTTTGCCTAGAGAATTAACGGACGATGTTAATTCTTTTATGGTTATTCCTTTTCTATTGTTGGCTGGCATTTCTTCATAATAAGCCGAGTTCTCCCCCCGCAGGACATGGCAACTCGTACCAATCAACAAAGTTATAACGTACTGTTCAAAAATAAGTCGACTTAGAACGACGAGTTAAGACATAAAGCCTTTTTTAATTCGACCTTTGATGATTAGCGCAGCTAATCGTCGGGATGGCAATTTGATGCCGAGTACCTTAGCACAATTTGCCATGTGACTTTTCATCTTGGAAAGTCACATGGGTATATACCATTATTCCGTTTTAATCTCTCGAGAAAGTAAATCTTTTGCCGCCTCTTTTACACTTTTTTTACAATATAAGATCTTATAAATTTGTTCACAAATCGGCATTTCAATATTTAACCGCTTAGATAGATTATGCACTTCCTCGGTATTGCGATAACCCTCAACAATTTGCCCTATGTCAAGTTGTGCTGCCTCAA
The DNA here is from genome assembly GCA_023145575.1 of Psychromonas sp. Lineage (GTDB taxonomy): Bacteria > Pseudomonadota > Gammaproteobacteria > Enterobacterales > Psychromonadaceae > Psychromonas. Next base: position 1,206 of record JAGLDN010000168.1, on the reverse strand, counting down.
TGCCTATACCTTGCCCAAGTGCTAAACCAAAACGGCGGTTGCGAGATTGGTTGTCGGTACAGGTTAATACTAAATCCCCCAATCCAGCCATGCCAATAAACGATGATTTTTTTGCACCTAATGCAACACCTAATCGTATAAGTTCAACTAATCCGCGGGTGATTAATGCGGTTCGGGCATTTGCACCAAAGCCTAGGCCATCAGAAAGCCCAGAGCCAATGGCAATTACATTTTTGACTGCACCACCAATTTGCAGCGCAATAAAGTCTGTAGAGATATAGGCTCTTAAATTGTTTTTATTGTGAAAAAATCTTGCAATATCCTGAGTGAACTCAAGATCAGTTCCTGCTATTGCCACTGCCGTCGGTAAACCTTGTGCTACTTCTATAGCAAAAGTTGGTCCTGAAATAGCGGCAAGTGGAACGTGAGTTTCATCACCAAGTATGTCAATAACCACTTCTTCAAGTAACCGCCCTGTTTTAGCTTCAAGTCCTTTTGTGGCCCAGGCAATTCGATGTTTATCGGTTAGGTGAGGTTTGATTTTCTGTAAAAGCAATCCAAAAACATGGCTTGGTACAACAATCAACAGCGTGTCAGTGGCTTCTAAACATTTTTCTAAACTAGATTGTGTCGTGAGTAATTGAGGGAATGTAATATTGGGTAAAAATTCTTTATTTTCTCTGTCTTTATTTAAACGATTAACGTGATCTTCTTGATGTCCCCAAAGAATTGTTTTTTTCCCATTTCTGCTAACTGATACAGCAAGTGCTGTACCGTAAGATCCAGCACCTAGTACGGCAAGATCGTATTTAATATCCATTACAATACCTCAGACGTCGCGTGATTTAATCATAATTTGAGTTGTTTAATAAAAAAAGAAATAATAATAAGAAGGTAACCATTCAGGAGTTTACATTTTACTTAAATCATTCAAACATGCAACGTATAAATCGTGCACGAACGTGCAACATAAAATTAACCTTAGATGATTAACAGTGTACATGATCAGGGCTAATGATAAAATATATTATTTAGTTGTTAAATATCGCAATGTTGTATATTTATACTCATGTGACGTAAAAATACAACGTAAACAAGGCAATTTATAACAAGGCACTCGACATAAAGTTGCGGATCCGATGATGAACGGCGTTAATCACCTGCTTGGAGAATTAAAATAAAGACTTTAATTCCTAAATAGTTATT
>JAGLDN010000167.1 GCA_023145575.1 Psychromonas sp. | reverse complement strand
CGTAGAGATTTTATAACAACGCGCCTTGGTACTAGTTGCCTTGCCCTGTGAGGCACAAGCTAGAAACCAAGACTGCGTTACAATAATCGAAAAGTGAACAACAATAAAGGGTTAAAGTCTTTTGTTTAACCCTACCGAAGTGAATATTGTGCCTTGTTCTGATTATCGAGCTTGAGCCTGACAAAGCATTTTTACGTCACATGAGTATATAACGAAATGACGTGAGATATCAGCTGAAATTATGAATCTAATTTAATTACGTTGTCTTCTTTTTCACTTTTATTTCTCTGGTTTTCCAATGAAGTTTGATATAACGCATCAAAGTTAACAGGTGCAATATTTAATTGTGGAAATGTACCGCGAGAAACAAGACTAGAGACTGCTTCGCGTGCATATGGATACAAAATGTTAGGACAAAAAGCATTTAAACAATGTGCTTTTTGCTCGTTTGTTAAATCGCCAACAATGAAAATTCCTGCCTGCTGTATTTCACACAAGAATACAATCTCTTCAGCTTCTTTCGCCGTGACAGTCAGTGTTAAAATAACTTCAAAAGTGTTGTCGTCTATTTGTTTATTGCGCGTATCAATTCCCATTTCAACGAATGGATCATATTTTTTTACGAAAATATTCGGTGAGTTAGGGCATTCGAAAGAAATATCCTTTACATATACTCGTTGGATGTTAAATTCAATTTCCTGCTCTTTTTCTGACATTCTAATTCCTTTTTATTATTTAAATAATTTATCTAATTTACCTTTTGCGTCTAATGCAATAAGCTCATCACATCCCCCAAGAGGCTGATCATTGATTAAAATTTGAGGCACTGTTCGTCCACCTGTTAATGCGACCATCTTTGCTCTTGCCTTAGGATCAGAAACATCAATATTTGTATAAGTAATTTGTTTGGCATCGAGTAATTTTAACGCGCAAATACAATAAGGGCACCACTGTGTTGTATAAAGGACAATTGTAGGCATAATTTCCTTATTTTTATTTTAATGTTGTTGGTAAGCTTGCTGATATCCAACCATTCATTCCAGATGAAAGATTGAATACATTTTCAAACCCCGCAGAAATTAATTTATTCGCGGCACCTGCTGAGCGAACTCCTGAATCGCAGACCATTATAATGGGTTTGCTTTTATATTTTTCAATTGATAAGAAGTTGTCTTTATCAATTTTTTCAAACGGAATGTTTTTCGCATTCAAAATATGACTTTTTTTGAAAGCGGCAGCGCTTCTTATGTCAACAACAATTGCGTCTTCTTTGTTCATTAAAGTAACAGCTTCTGGATTTGTAATACTTTTAATCTTGCTGATTTTACTTTGAATAAAGCTATTAATTAACATGAATGCAATGGCAATCCAAGCTAAAGAAAGTAGCTTATTATTAGATAAAAAATCAATGTATTCGTGCATAATGTATATCACTCTTTAGTTTATAATGAATTTTTAAAATTATACCAGTGATCATAACAGCCTTTAAATATTGTTAGCTAAAATGGGCTATGGTTCCATGGGAAGTTTTGCAAAAATCGCAATTATTAATCACGGTAAAAGCCGCAACTATCCACATTAATTGAATTATTTATGAGCATAATCCTTGGCTGTTAAATTAGCATGTTCGTCTCATTGACATTCATGTGTTTCATTATACCGCGAGCAACGCTTTTCTGGCAAAGGATATCTACAGATATCGATACATTAATTTATTTTCTATCCCCCTGTGATGTAAAGATGTAACATTAGGCTCGAACTAGATGATCAGAATAGTCCGCAACATGGGGTAAGGCAGATAAATAGCTTTTGTATTTTACGGCTTAAAATAACTTACTCCCTTTCGATTGTTGAAAAGATGGGTTGATTTCCCGTTTGACCCTCGCAGGGCATGAAATATTGCTTCTTATTCTTGGCATTTTAGTGCGTGCATGACAAGGAGTTTTGAGGTAACTTATGAATATGTTGAGTGTTTTAGGTGACAAAAATTGCAAATGTTGTAAAATATTAAATTTTAATCAAGGCACTCTCTTTTAATTTAGATCAGCAATGAGGTATTAACATGATAATGGCTAAAAAACCACTTCTTTTATTAATTATGGATGGCTGGGGTCACCGAGCCAAAATGCCTGATAATGCGGTTGCGAATGCAAACACACCAATTCTTGATAAGCTTTGTACCGAGTATGCAAACGGCTTGATCTTAGCATCGGGGATTGAAGTAGGTTTACCCGCTGGACAAATGGGTAATTCCGAAGTTGGTCATACTAATATCGGTGCAGGGCGCACTGTTTATCAAAATTTAACCAAAGTAAGTAAAGCTATTATTGATGGAGATTTCTTTGAAAATACCGTCTTTATTGAAGCGATTGATAAAGCCGTTGTAGCAGGTAAAGCTGTTCATATTATGGGGCTTGCATCTCCAGGTGGTGTACATAGTCATGAGGATCATATTTTAGCAGCAATTGAACTTGCTAAGCTGCGTGGTGCAAAAGAGATTCTAGTTCACGCTTTTCTTGATGGACGCGATACACCCCCCCGCAGTGCCGCTGCTACACTGGCTAGATTTGACGCTAAATATGACGAACTAGGGGCTGGCCGCACGGCAACACTAGTGGGTCGGTATTACGCACTTGACCGAGATGATCGTTGGGATCGTGTAGTAGAAGCTTACAATTTATTAACACAATCGAAAGCAAAGTTTAGCGCCGATAGTCCATTAGCTGGTTTAGAGGCCGCTTATAATCGAAATGAAAATGACGAGTTTGTTAAAGCTACGGTAATTGGTAATAAAGCGCCGATTGAAGATGGGGATGCTGTACTCTTTTTAAATTTCCGTGCAGATCGAGCGCGTGAGATAACATACGCATTTACGGATGAAAACTTTGCAGGTTTTAAGCGAGTTGTAGAGCCAAAGGTTTCATTTGCAACGTTAACTCAATATGCTGATAATATCATTTCCCCTGCGGCGTTTAAAAGTGAACCTCTCATTAATACACTGGGTGAGTGGTTGGGCGATCATGGAAAAACGCAATTGCGTATTTCTGAAACAGAAAAATATGCACACGTTACTTTTTTCTTTAACGGGGGGCGTGAAGCTGAGTTCAAAGGCGAAAAACGTATCTTAATTAAATCGCCTGCTGTTGCAACCTACGATATGCAACCTGAAATGAGTTCAGTTGAACTCACAGGAAAGTTAGTATCTTCAATCAAAAGCCAACAGTACGATGTTATTATTTGTAACTATCCTAATGGCGATATGGTTGGCCACACAGGTGTTTATACGGCAGCAGTTAAGGCGTGTGAAGCGGTTGATAGCTGCATTGGCGAAGTTGTTGCGGCATTAAAAGAGGTGGGCGGAGAATGTATAATTACAGCCGATCATGGTAATGCCGAGCAAATGATCGATTCTAAAACTGGTGGCGTTCACACCGCACACACAAACTTTCCTGTACCATTTATTTATGTTGGTCGAGATGCAAAAATTTGTGACGATGGGCATTTATGTGACATTGCACCGACAATGCTCTCCCTGATGGGTATGAAAATTCCTCAAAAGATGACGGGTAAGGTGCTTATTACATTGAAATAGAGTGTGTATAATTAAGCACAATTCGTGTTAAGGAGACTTTTACTGATACTTTACCTATATGATCGGCATTTGCCCTGCACTGAAAGTTTGCTCGTAATTTAACGCAATAGCTCTAAAAAGACGAATACTAAGAAGTGTTGCTTATCTTTAATTGTTGTTAATTAAATAATATGGGTATATACCCATCACACTTGAAGATACTCGTTCCAGGACACATGAGTGATTCATGTTCAAGGCGCAATGCTCCCTTCGGTAGGGTTAAAAAAAAGACTTTAACCCTTTATTCTTATTCATTTTTTGAGTATTGCAACGCAAAA
>JAGLDN010000166.1 GCA_023145575.1 Psychromonas sp. | reverse complement strand
CCTTGCCTCTAAGCTTTTAAATTCTCGATGAAACCTGCATCTTCAGATATGATGGATATAAACAAATGTTTTTTTGCTAACGTCGAATCTCAAAGAAATGGAGTTGTTAAATTAATAATGCAAAATCAATTAATCAAAACAGTAATAAAACCATTGTTCTCTTTTATTTTTATTAGATTACTCTTCGCGATAAGTTTGATCTTGCCGCAAATAAGTGTTGCTTCGGCAAAACTTGATGCCGTTAAAAAAGAGCTAGTAGCTCACAAAAACAAAAATACAAACCAAAAAATACAACAACGACTATTAGAAAAACAAGTAAAAAATGCTGAATTAAAAACGGCTAAAATTAGCTTTAATGAATCACAAACAGAAAATAAAATTGATAAAGAAATATTGCTTTTGAAACAGATTGAAAGTGAGAGCATACAGCTTCGACAAAAAAAAGAAAAACAGCAAAAATTATTAGAACAACAGCTCATCAGTACTTACATGGCTGGGCATCATGATCTTATGAAACTCATTTTAAACCAGGAAGACATTAGCAAAATAATCAGGGCAAAAAGTTACTACCTTTACTTGAATCGTGCCCGATTAGAAATCCTTAATGATTTACAGTCGACTGTGAAAAAACTACAAAGTAATTTATCCATACAGAAGCAATCACTCGCGCGTTTAAAAAAGCTCAATGCACAACAACACCAAGTCAAAATTGCACTTAATAGGCAAAGTAAAGTACGTAATCATTCTCTGAGGAAATTAAATAAAAATTTAAGCTATAACCAATCAAAAATTCAACAACTTGTAAGATCACAAGAGCAGCTTAAAAAACAATTAAGACGAGAACAACAGGCGAAACAAGAGCAAGCGCTTGCCATGGCAAAAGTATTAGCAAATAAAAAAATAATTATTAAACAAAAAAATACAATGCATTCAAGTATTACCAAGAACAAGGGGCTGTTGAAATGGCCAATTCGTGGAAAAGTACTTAACATATTCGGTAGTCAACGGAGCAAACAGGTAAAATGGAAAGGTATTGCCATCTCTGCAAATGAAGGTGAAAAAGTCCGTGCGGTTGCGACAGGAAGAGTCTTGTTTGCTGGATATTTCCAAGGCTATGGTATGGTTATTGCGCTTGACCATGGTGATAATTACTTAACTCTTTATGGTTACAATCAAACCTTATTACATCACAAAGGTGAGATTGTATTTTCAGGTGATGCAATTGCACTTGCAGGGCATTCTGGTGGTCAAGATAAAGATAGTCTGTATTTTGAGATAAGCTACAAAGGGAAAGCACAAGATCCTTTAAAATGGTTAAAAAAAAATAAGTGACAATACCATTTACAATATATAGCTTTTCTATTTTACTGTTTTACTGTTTAAAATAATTTATTTAAGCATTGTAAATTTCGTAAAATAAGATTTATTTTCATCAACTTACGACCTAAATTAGGCTGTTTTCTGCGAAAAATTTATATCACATACTTAGTCTAATTGGTATATGCTCGCCAAGATCACGATTTTCATACTGCTGGTGCATACTTGAAACTTTATGCCTAGATAGCCTTATTAGTTTTATCATTATAACCAATATCTTTTTTAGTCGGTTGTGCTTCTGCGGCTTCTCTTGCTAAATCATCGCAGCGTTCATTTTCAAAGTGACCTGAATGCCCTTTTACCCAATGCCAGGTAACTTTATGTCTATCTTGCGCTTTATCTAATGCTTTCCATAAATCTACATTTTTAACGGGTGCTTTGGCTGCTGTCTTCCAACCTTTTTTTTTCCACTGATGGATCCATTGTGTAATACCTTTTCGCACATACTGGCTATCAGTTGTTAGGTCTACCTCACAAGGCTGGGTAAGTTTTTCAAGGCCTTTTATGCAAGCAAGCATTTCCATGCGGTTGTTTGTTGTACAGGAAAAGCCATCCGAGAGTTCTTTTCGTACTTCGTTGAATATCAAAATAGCACCGTAACCACCAGGGCCTGGATTACCTAAACATGATCCATCAGTATAAATTTGAATTTTTTTCATTTTGCATTCCACATTAATAACAAGTTAAGTTAAAATAATTAATAAAACGCACTATAGAGATAATAATGATGACAAGCAAACAAATAAGGCAGGTTGTTTTAGATACAGAAACAACGGGAATGAATAAAGATGGTACTATTTATCTTGGTCATCGCATCATTGAAATAGGGTGTGTCGAAATAATTAATCGCCGCCTTACAGGCCGCCATTTCCATGTTTATATTAAACCAGATCGTATTATTGATCCAGAAGCTGTTGTTGTTCACGGCATAACGGATGAGTTCCTAAAAAATAAACCTTCTTTTGCACAAATTGCTGATGAATTTATTGATTTTATAAAAGAAGCGGATTTAGTTATTCATAATGCATCTTTTGATATTGGCTTTATGGACCAAGAGTTTCGTTTTTTAAATCAAAAAATACAAACAACACAAGCAATGTGCAGCGTTACTGATACGCTTGTTCTGGCAAAAAAAATGTTTCCTGGTAAAAGAAATAATTTGGATGCCTTATCTGATCGTTACGGTGTTGATTGCAAACATCGTACTTTGCATGGCGCATTACTTGATGCTGAAATTTTGGCTGATGTTTATTTATTAATGAGTGGTGGACAAGCTAAACTCAATTTAACAGGCAATGATCAGGGTAATCTAGATTATGGATTACGAAGGCGCATTAATAATTCACCACTAACGATTATTCGTGCAGATGTAAATGAATTAGACGCACATAAATATCGATTAGCAATGATTAAGGAACATTTGTGGATAATCTAAAAAAAGCTCTCACTATCTTACTTATATTTAGTACAAATTTATTTGCGCATACAATTTATGCCCCCAATGACATCCCGTTGTTAGATAATCGTTTTCGCCTTGATCCTAAAACACAAGGCGTAACCATTATTTTAAACCATTTTAAGGAGCCGCAAATAATTGTCTTGATCCGCCCAGATGGCAGTAAAATTTTTCAAGAAAGGCATCCAGAAAATGTTGCTTGGGTAAGAATGAATAAACTGGATATGATAACCATCACCAACCCAATGGTTGGACCGTGGCAGGTGATTGCTAATTTAGATAAAAACAACCGAATAAAATTGATTAGCACAGTTAAATTAAATGTTCAGCCGTTACCTAAAAAGATCTATTCTAAAGAACTGCTAACTACCACTGCAACGTTAACAGAAAACAACACCAAACTTAAAGATCCACATTATATAGACGGTGCACTGCTTCGCATAGCAATAATCGGGAAGTTTCGAAAGAAAGTTTTTTTATATAAAGATACAGGTAAAATATACGACAAATTACCTTTCGATGGTGTGCTAACCGCACATGTATATGCAGACCTAAGTCCAGGTAGCCACTTACTTAGTATATCCACTCAAAATAATGTTTTTGTTCGTGCATTTAATAAAGATATAGAGGTATTACCTACTCCAATTAAACTTAAAACCATAGTGCCTGATAATACAAGTGAATTTATTAAGTTTAATGTCAGTATTGATGAAAAACAAATTGTTCCTACGTCTGTTACTGTCTACGGAACTATCACAGATAAACTTAATTCGGGTGTTGAACAAATTATTATTCATGGAACAGGCTCTAATCAGACGGTGAGCAAAAGGTTAACTTATGGGGATTTTTTATTTAAAGGCAAAGCTGTAGCAACCACCATCTCGGGCAGAGAGATTGAAATAAAACTTCCAGACGAGCCTTTCACTTTAATTGCTCCAAAAATTACTAGAGTGATTAAGAATAAAATAGGCATAGCTCTAAAGAACGACTCGGCACAAAATAAAGAAGATACGGGCGTTGAAAATACTGAAGATGAGGTTAGTAAACCGACGTTAAGCATTTCCTTTTGGGTTGCATTTAGCATTGCATTTGTATTGGCTTGTGCACTTATTTTAGTTGTTGTTTTATTAATTAAAGAGAAAATGAAAAATAAGTCATCCCAAAATATTGATGACATTTCAGATGGACCGTTAGAAAAAAAATCAAAAGATACTAAAAAATCATAAAATTTATTGTTTTTGAATGATAACTATACACTCTTATGTTTAATTTTATTATTAATCTACTTTTTTGTGATTCCTTGTTGACTAACTAGGAGTAACTCCGTATTATCATCGCCGTAACGTTGATACTCATTTAGTATTGCTGATTTAACTGGAGTGGTAGTTCAGTTGGTTAGAATATCGGCCTGTCACGCCGGAGGTCGCGGGTTCGAATCCCGTCCACTCCGCCAATCATTTTGATGTTTGGCGATTTATTCTAGTTAAATCTAATAGTTAAATATTTCTAAATGGTAGCTTGCAATTAAGTGTTAACTTTATGCTAAGATCTTCATTAAAACAAATGCACAAATGCCCTGCTTCTGGAGTTTTGTAATGGCTAGCGCTTTTTAATCGCTGATTTCAAAAGGGTTGAGCGATAATAATAATCTAATCTGGCTTTTTTTATATAACACACTTCTTAAAAATTTTCAAATAAAAAAGAGCTTATTAATTTGCCTTTTGATCATACTGTTGGTCGTTAAGTCAAAGGCATAAACTAACTAAATTGTATTTATGATCCTAGGCAATCATGGATCCCGGATGACCTTAAACTCATTACAAAAGAGAGCCAATACTCAGTTGTTGCGCCACTAAAATGAAAGAGTAAGACCACTAAAAATGCCGACTTAATATTCATACTTAAAGCATGTAAAAACCTAAATTCAACTCTAAAGTACATTACTTAAATAGTTAGAAAAGTAGCCCGTTGAGTATATCCTCACTATTTTGTCCTCCAACAAATAATGCAAATAATGCAAAAGTATAAACAACGAACTGCATGCGATCATGATAATAAATTGTAGGGGAGGTTCACCTCTGATCCTTCCCGTTAGCCGATAATATTTTTTATATAAAAGTCGTCTTAGCATCCAAATAACAGATTCAAAATTTCTAAAGAAAAAGACACTTTTGCAAAAATAGATGTCATCGATTAATATACCCATGCTACTTCTATATTTCTCCTAGGTATTGTCCCAATGTCGACCTAAATCGCGGCTTTAAATTTTTTTGTTTTTTTCCCATTTTCGATAGTTCGGCTCTAATACCATTCTTACCAATGATGACTCGCCTAAATGGAAATCTAGATGTATGTTTTACAACATTTGCATGTGAAAAGAAGAAGCACTCAATCATACAATTATTCGCTGTCATGGCGCACCTTGTTGTTATTTCCTGTAAATATTCGTGAGAGATCATTAATGGTTGAGTGCCTAAAATAAGAGAACTTTGTTGTATAGGATCTTCATCTTTAGAATTAAATATTAAGTAATCGTAAGCTTGTATCACGGGATCTCTACCAATATTATCTGGACGACTGTGACATAGCGTTATGCAACCAAAAGTTGATTGGTGACGATTGTGATAATAAATTGATGGTGGAAATCGCTCTGTTATGCTTCTCGTGTACCCGATTATATTTTCCTCTATATAAAAGTCGCTTCGGAATGCCATAAAAGCCTCAAAATTTGTTAAAGAAAAATATATATACCCATCACACCTGAAGATCTTCGTTTCAGGACACCTGAGTGATTCATGCTCAAGGAGCAATGGCCCCTTCGGTAGGGTTAAAAAAAAGATTTTACCCCTTTATTGTTATTCACTTTTTGAGTATTGCAACGCAAAAGATGATTTACTCAGTTGTCCCCAAAGGACGAATTTTAAAGGTTTATATACTCATGTGACGAAAAATGCTTTGTCAGACTCAAGCTCGATGATCAGAACAAAGCTCAATATTAGGTA
>JAGLDN010000165.1 GCA_023145575.1 Psychromonas sp. | reverse complement strand
AACAAAGATCAACAGCCCCTAATATGAACATAAGTTTCGTGCGCCATCCTTAGCATAAATTTGCCATTAATCGTCTATATAACATCTATACCCATGTGACGTAAAATTCTTTGCCAGGATTTAGCTAAACATCAAGAAAGACAGACTTTGCATTTTAAAGTATCATATGTATCAAACTCAGTGTTGACTGATTTCTATGGTCCCATGATTTCTAATATAAACCGAAATATCTTTTATATTCTCTGAACAGTTAACCTCACTCTTTTGTATTTCTTTAAAATGTCATATCTACCATTAGTTAACCTACCAGATCACCTAAAAAATAATTAAATGAAACATCAGAGGGTAAATTTTGAAATGATATTAATGGGTTATTTTTACACCGTTGGTGACAAATCGAGTTTTCTTTCTGGATTTATTTGTATTCTATTGATTTATGATTTAATCTACTGCTGGTTAAAAGCATTTGCAAGTAGTGATTGTATCGTCAAAACGATATGTAAAATTATGAAAAGCATTGCTTTGATTAAAATAATGGCACAGTCGTAATTTGAACTTCAGTTTCTACACTAGTATGTTATCTCCTCGTTGCATTTTGGGCTGACATGGGTATATTTATGAGCCAATATATATAATAGAACTTGTTTATGACTATGAAGTGCCGCAGAACGATCTATTTCTAATTTAGTAGTGAAATCCAATCACACCTATGAAAGTGTTAGATTTCGTCATTTGATAGTAGATTATCGTTAGTTCATCTTTTGCTGGTATGGCTCAGTGGTAGAGCACACCCTTGGTAAGGGTGAGGTCGGCAGTTCGAATCTGCCTACTAGCACCATTAATTTTTTTATTGTTGGTTTTCACCTAAAGAATGCTAATTGTATTGATGTTTACAGCAGCTAAAAAATGAGTCCATTCGAAGCGGAATGCCTGATACTAGCTGGCACACGTTATCGATCCAGACCTAAAAATCAACAAACGTGAAGTACCATCGTAGCAAAATATCGCATGCCAAAGGAATTACTTTACAACTTATCAACAGTGAAGATATTTTCCTCACAGCAGGGCAGGCCAAGTAGCTCGGTACAGTTTGAACCAGCTAACTTTTCATCATTGCATCACATCGGTATAAAACAGTGGAGTCCAAATGATTTTAATAGATGATTTATTAGAAAATAATAAACGGTGGGCGGAAGAGATGCATGAAAAAGATCCTTCTTTTTTTTTAAGGCTCACCAACCAAGAAGCCGTAAAATATTTGTGGATAGGTTGCTCTGATAGCAGGGTACCAGCGAATGAATTGCTTGGGTTACTACCCGGCAGTGTGTTTGTACACAGAAATATTGCTAACCTCGTTATTCATACAGACCTAAATTGCATGAGTGTTATCGAATATGCAGTCAAAATACTGAAGGTTGAGCATATTATACTAACGGGACATTATGATTGTGGCGGGATTAAAGCGGCAATTGAAACGCAATCATTTGGTTTGATAGATGGTTGGTTACGTACGATTAAAGATCTTTATATACAACACATTGACAAATTCCCCTGCGGAATGACCAAAAAACAACGCCTCGATAAGCTTACGGAATTAAATGTCATCGAGCAGACGAAAAATATTTGTCATGCAACCTGCGTTCAAGAAGCATGGAAGAATGGGCAAGCTTTAACTGTTAATAGCCTGATCTACTCAGTAGAAAATGGGCAATTGAAACAGTTAACCACTGATTTTAATAACTCTGATAGTGTCAATGATCTTTACCACATTACATAACTAGTATTTTTAAGGATAAAAATGAAAAGATTACTTATCGCATCATTGATTTTATACCTTCCTATAATTGCTATTGCAGCAGGAAAAGTAAAATCAGAAGTATGTTCAACATGCCATGGGTCAAATGGCATTTCAATTGCGTCTATCTATCCTAATTTGAAAGGCCAAAAGAAAGCATATATAATCTCATCTTATAAGTCGTACAAAAATGGGGAGCGTAAAGGTGGAATGTCTGCATTAATGGCGCCTCAATCTAAGTTATTATCTGACAAGGATATCGTAAATGTTGCAGCTTATTATTCTTCGCTAAAATAATAGCAACTAGCTGATGTGTATTGTCGGTTTGTAATAATTCACAGCTTTATTTGGTATTTGTCACGGATGCGTGATGTTATTACATCATGTTGAGATATCAGGGTTTCGTGGTATATACCCATGTAACGTAAATTGCAAATTCAGCAAGGTAACTACCCTGCCGGGCACAAGCTCGAAAACCAATACTGCGCTACAATAATCGACAAGTGAATAACACTTCCCTCATACTGTGCCTTATTCTGATTATCCATCTTGCGCCTGACAAATGATCTTAAGGTATCATTGTTATAAACATCCAAAACTTTTGCTAGGTTTAAAGCTTTCAAAGCACGGCAATATCATTATAAAAAAACAATATAAACATCATATAAAATAATTTGATCCTTTTCTTAAAACACACATTATTCTCTATAACATTTTTCTATTTTATAATCATATAGTGACGATCCTCCAATATAATGAACGATCTTCTCTCGTAGTGCCGTTAAACAATCCAGATGGATTTTTTTATAGTCATGTACATCACTAAATTGAACGATATTTATTCATTCAAAACATTACGATCTGAAAGATCTTCCTTTGGAATATTAGCTGTCAACACGAAGCAATATTTTTAATCTATTCTAGCCTTAATTTTATCACTATGAAACCATAAGGCGAGTATGGTACGAAAAAAAGATAGCAGGTTTGGATGACTATTATCGCTCAACCCTTTTCAAACCAGCAATTAAAATTCGCTAGCCGCAGCTTACACAGGCCATTGAAGAAAAGAGATTGTTCCTATTACTTTGTTTCTAAGGTATTTATTTGCAAGAATGGTTGCCTTGCATGCTCGCAGTATGTTTAATCAATGTCAATCTCATATGTTAATGTATGCGTTTTATCTGACAAGATAAGCTTCGTTTCAGATAATTTCACTTGAGACCAATGGGAGAAAACGCCACTCACCTTCCTTTCAACTTTATTTGTTTTTGTTTTACACCTTTTACGCGTTGATGCTACTTTTCTTATGATGAATTTATGATCTTTTAATTCTGCATTTCCCCAAAAGAGGTTACAACCAAAGTTACCTGAGGCTTTAAGTTTTGAATCAATATGTAATGTACTTTTTATGTTCGCATTGACAGTGCGCCCATCAATGGCAATAAGTTTCCACAGCTTTTCGATTTTTATAAGCGCTTTTTGCTGAGTAACTTTTTTTGAAGGCGTTGATGTACAAGCAAGCGGTAACAATGCAAGCAGAACGGGGATAAATTTAATTATTTTCATTTTTGTTCCTTTATCTTCCTTTGTTTTTCTGTTGATTTTCGGCGCTCTATAAATCCTTTCGGGCTATTGCGCTTAATACTTTTAACATGTGGTATGTTTTTAAGCTTGCGCATCACACGTGATAAATGAATACGATTAAGTACGTTTAATTTTATGTTCACTAGATAAATAGCATCTGTTTGCTCCGTTGTTTGTATTTCGACAATATTTGCATTACTTTTGGCTATCTCAGTAAGTAGTTTCATTAACTCCATTTTATGATGATCCATGACAATATTCAAGATCGTTGTATATTCATACTGACTGAAAAAATAATCATCCCATTCAACAGAGATATATTTATCAGGTTCAGTTTTCAAATTTGATACCGCATAGCAATTTCGAATGTGTACTACAATGCCCTTATTAGGCGTTACGTGAGCAACTATTTCGTCTCCAGGCAATGGTCTACAACATTTAGCATAGGAGATCATCATATTTTCAGTACCTTTAATCGCGCTTTGTCGATTTGCTTGGCGCATATCTGATTCTGTCAGTTCTCGTGTATTGCCTCGTAATAAACGAGCAATCACAATGCTCATTATTTTTCCATTGCCAATATCGTTAAGTAGATCATCAATGCTATTTAAATTTTGATCCTTCACGACTCTATCAATGTTTTCTTGACTGATTTCAGTGATACTGGTTGTGTTGAGGGCTTGTTTTAATAGTCGCCTACCTGCTGGAATAGCGACTTCTCGTGGTTGTTGTTTTAAATAATGTCTAATTGCATTGCGAGCGCGGTGTGTTGCCACAAAATTTAACCATTCGGCATTGGGTTTTGTGCGTTGTGAAAGTAATATTTGTACCGTTTGCCCACTTTCTAATTTGCTGGTGAGCATTGAAAACTCACCATCAACTTTAGCACCTTTACAACGATGTCCGATGTCCGTATGTAATGCATAAGCAAAATCGACAGGCGTTGCTTGCGCGGGGAGTACAATTATTTCTCCCTGAGGCGTTAAGACATGCACCTCATTATTTCCAAGCTCTTGTTTGAGGTTTTCAAGTAGCACGAGTGAGTTGGTTGCATTATCCGTTGAATCAGCTAATCCTTGGAACCAATTTCGGGTCTGAAGTTTCGCTGTAACATTGACGTTTTTCTCTCCTTCTTTATAGCTCCAATGTGCTGCAATGCCATGTTTTGCAACATTGTCCATCGCAATTGTTCTAATTTGTATTTCTATATTTACGCCATGGTGTGTGACAAGTGTTGAATGAATAGACTGGTAACTATTTGGCTTAGGAAGGGCAATATAATCTTTAAATAAATCGACTTTTGGTTTATATAAATGATGTATTTGACCTAATACACGGTAGCATGTGTCTAAATCGTTAACGATAACGCGGAATGCATAAATATCCATCACATCATGAAAATTGTACCCTTTTCTTTGCATTTTTTTATACAAGCTATAAAGGTGTTTCTCTCGTCCTAAAACTTTGGATTCAATCCCTGCAGTTTTAAGTTTTTCAGATATTTCATTACACATTTGTTGAAGAAAATCTTTCCTGTTGCCTCTTGCTCTAGTGATGGCTGCTCTTAAAACATTATAACGAACGGGGTGCTGTGCGTGAAATGCTAGATCTTCAAGTTCAGTTTTAAGTGTATGTAATCCCAACCTTTCAGCAATCGGGGTGAAAATATCAATTGTTTCTTGTGCAATGCGATAACGTTTTTCAGGACGAAGAGACTGCAATGTACGCATATTGTGAACGCGATCAGCAAGTTTTATGAGCATGATCCGAAAGTCTTTTGACATTGCAATGAGCATCTTTCGTATATTTTCTGCTTGAGCTTGCTCTTTATTTCTAAAATCAACTTTAGCAAGTTTTGTCATTCCCTGTACAAGATCTGCAACCGTTGAATTAAAATGATCTTTGATTTCATTTTGAGTTATTGGAGTATCTTCGATGACATCATGTAAAAGTGCGGCTGCGATTGATTCGTGATCAAGTTGCATATTGGCAAGTATTTCGGCAACGGCAATTGGGTGAGTGATGTAAGGCTCTCCACTTGCCCGCGTAACCCCATCATGGGCAATTTTAGCGTGTTTATATGCTTTATGAATAAAAGTACATTGATCAGGGGTGAGGTATGAGGCTACCAATTCCTTAAGTTTTTGATATGCTGGCATCTAATTCCTTATTATTAAAATGTGACATTCCGATGCATGTCATATACCTCTGATACTTTAAGGTATGTTATCAGATCCTAGCGCTACAATGAGAGCAAGTTACAACATTTGATCTATTAACGGATGACGTTAATTATCAAGATTGCGTCGCCTCCGTACATAATTTTCTACTTTGTTGATGTATTTCAAGTTAGCATGAATAAAGTCAGTATTATTTCATGTTTACTAGGGGCTGTTGATCTTTCACATTGGCAACCAAATCATTGAGCAAGCTAGTGCGAGCATACTTTCAAAATGAATCTTTAGTTTATCGTATCGAGTGGCTATTGCCCTAAAATATTTCAACCTTGCAAAGGCGTTTTCAACTAAGTGCCTATATTTGTATAAACACCAGTCAATATCAGCATTTCCCACTTTTGAGTTTTTCTTTCTAGGGATCA
>JAGLDN010000164.1 GCA_023145575.1 Psychromonas sp. | reverse complement strand
ATGCTCGAGCTAAAGCCTGACAAAACACTTTAAAGTAACACGGGTATATAATGTCTACCATCGCCTCAGAATAAGGTGCAGCATCAGTAAAATTCCGTATGCTATTTTTGTTCATTAGATACGAACTATACCCAACTGCGTATATTGCAGTAATAAATTTAAACAAATCCATTCGCACAGATGTTAAAAGACTTTCTACGACATTCGATCCAAAATTTGGATCATCATGATCAACAATTTCCATATTAATCATTCTTGCAAATATTTCAGCGGCTTCCATGAATAATCGAGCATGTTTCTTTTCATCAAATAAATGTTTAATTTGCGACGAAACAATTTAGGTGCTTTAAATATTTATTATTTAGTATTTATTACCTTCTACAGACACCCCATGCTGATAAGACAACTTGTTTTTTTCAATTTCCTATTATTGAATTTTAATCTTTTGATCTGTTGTATGAATGTACTCTTCAAGGTGATCACGTGTCTTTTTAAGTCCTTAACTTATTTAATTATTTTTTTAGGTAAAGTCTAATTTTATTCAAAATATAGCGGATCATACTGATAGTCGCGAGGTGATATTTTTAAAAATATAATATCATTGCATTGGTTAGGTATTTTGCGCTAGCATGGTGTTTTATATATAGTGAAGATAAATATTGATGATTGAAGTTGCACTTTATGAGCCAGAGATCCCACAAAATACTGGGGCAATAATTCGTTTATGCGCAAATACTGGTTGTATATTACACCTTATTGAACCACTTGGATTTGATTTAAGTGAAAAGAAGCTTCGGCGAGCAGGGCTTGACTATAAAGAGATGGTTAATGTTCATATTCATAAAAATTATGATGCATTTTTAAAAATGGTGGCGGGTAAAAGGATTTTTGCTTGCACCACAAAAACGACAAAGCATCACAGCGATGCATGCTTTAAAAACAATGACGTATTACTTTTTGGACCTGAAACAAGAGGTCTTCCTGCAGAGATTAGAGGACCACTCTCGCATGATCAAAAATTGCGTATCCCAATGCAAGCGAAAAGCCGCTCGATGAATCTTTCTAATGCGGTGTCTGTCATTGTTTATGAAGCTTGGCGTCAACTTGATTACATTGGTGCCATTTAATGTGATAGCCAATACCCGTTGCCAATCAAGGTTCTTTATTTTAACTTGGCATATTTGAAGGAGAATTACAATAATATTATGCTGTGACCTTATTAGAGAGCAATGATGCCTTCGTTAATATTCCTGGTTTTGTCGAAATCAACCTTGTTTTAGATGCTTGATAACTCGTCAATTACTTGTTGCTTTTCATGCGAGCTTATACGAGTTGCCAATTAATCGCAATTACATGCTCGCTCGTAATGCAATCGTACGGTTAAACACTAGACTATCACTGCTTGAATCTTTATTATCTGCACAGAAATAACCCTCACGTTCAAATTGATATACTTTTTCAGGCAATGCATCTCCTAAGCTCATTTCAACAAATCCGTGTTTGATAACCTGTGAGTCTGGATTAATTACATCCTGAATATCATTCGCTGCCGCGGGATTATCTAGTAAGAATAAATGATTATAGACTCTAAATTCAGCCGCGCTATTTTTAGTTGCATCAACCCAATGAATAACACCTTTTACTTTACGACCATCACTGGGATTTTTACCTAATGTTTGATCGTCATAAGTACAGTAAACTTCAGTAATGTTGCCATTTTCATCTGCTTTAAATTCATTTGCTTTGATGACATAGGCATTACGCAAACGCACTTCTTTGTTTAACACTAAGCGTTTGTATTTTTTATTCGCCGTCTCTCTAAAATCAGCACGATCAATATAAATTTCACCTGAAAAAGGTAAGATTCGTGTGCCCATATGTTCATCTTTTGGATGACAAGGAGCGGTTAATTGCTCATTTTTATTTTCATTATAATTACTAATGATAACTTTTATCGGATCAAGCACCGCCATAGCACGCGGGCTATTTTCTTCAAGATTTTCACGAACACAGGCTTCTAATGAAGCAAGTTCAACTGTATTTTCTTGTTTAGTCACACCAATGCGTTTTGAAAATTCACGTAATGAAGCCGCAGGATAGCCCCGACGACGCATACCAGAAATAGTTGGCATACGCGGATCATCCCATGCAGTGACAATACCTTCATCAATTAATGCGCTCAATTTTCGTTTTGAGGTAATTGTATATTGAAGATTTAAACGAGAATATTCAATTTGACGCGGCTTTGCGTTGATACTGATATTGGCAAGTACCCAATCATATAGCGGGCGATGATCTTCAAATTCAAGCGTGCATAAACTGTGCGTTATTTCCTCTATCGCATCTGAAATACAATGGGTAAAGTCATACATCGGATAAATACACCATTTATCACCCGTTTGATGGTGATGTGCAAATCGAATACGATAAATAACAGGATCTCGCATTTTTATATTCGGCGATGCCATATCAATTTTAGCACGCAACATCATTGCCCCGTCTTCAAACTCCCCTGCCCGCATTTTTGCAAATAATGCCAGATTTTCTGAAATAGGCCGATTTCGAAAAGGACTGTCCTTGCCCGCTTGGGTTAATGTGCCACGATATTCACGCGTTTGCTGCGTATTTAGTTCACAGATATACGCTTTATTGTTTTTTATTAATTCAACTGCATAATTGTAAAGTTTATCAAAATAATCTGAAGAATAATGAATATTTCCATGCCATTTAAAACCTAACCAAGAAATATCTTCCTTAATTGCTACAACATAATCGGCATCTTCTTTTAATGGGTTCGTATCATCAAAACGCAAATTACAGTGCCCATTCGGATAGTCATTTGCCAATCCAAAATTTAAGCAGATAGCTTTTGCATGCCCAATATGTAAATAACCGTTTGGCTCAGGTGGAAACCGCGTATGAATTGACTGATGTTTACCTGATTTCAGATCTTGATCAATAATATTACGAATAAAGTTAGTTGGGGTAGTGCCGCCCTGCGTCATAATTGCCTCGAAAACACAATAAATAAAAGATGGCATTAGTTTATATTAATTGCATTAAGTTATCGACAAAATATTACTTTAGGAAATAAAAAACCACATTGCTCAATATGCGCATAATAGGATTGTATAATTTACAAAAAATTAAAGCCTGTAAATATTTATTTGATGTTCGTTCGGTAAGCAAAATAATTCATTAAAACTGTCATTTCAAGGATTAAAATTTATTAATGTACATTTCAACACATTTTCCGGCATAAACGAAATAGTTAATTAAAATGTCGTCAAACAACTATCCCTTTTTAATCTGTTACTCTCTTTTGGAAGAATTAAGTTATGTTCAAGACATGTACCAAATCATTTGACCATCTCGGTTTATACCTATGCTATACCCGTGTTACTTCAAAGTGCTTTGTCAGGCTTTAGCTCGAGGATCAGAGCAAGGCATAACAGCAGCTCTATCAACGATTAGCGATGCTAATCGTTTAGCAGTCACATTAACGAAAGTATATTAATGATTTATTAATTATTCCATTTTTGAATGTTATAACGCAGGACTGGTGTTTGAGCTAAAGCC
>JAGLDN010000163.1 GCA_023145575.1 Psychromonas sp. | reverse complement strand
TGGCCAGAACTAGTTGACCACTACAAATCTGCCTTATTCGTTATCTCTCGCTTCAGCCTTTTAGTTAAGCAGATTTGTGGGAAACGTAAAAAAAAGAGCCGCGTGAAATTGAATTTGATGACGGTGTTTCCACCATGAAGCAATATGGGTATAGATCAATTAAATAAATTTAAGGCGTAATTATGACTTCAAAGGGGTTTACAACAAAAATAGTACATTCAGATCGTTTGCTAAATATAGAATATGGTGCCCTGCATGCACCGATCCATAACGCAGTTGCCTATGGTTTTAATGAAGTGCAAGGGCTGATTGATGTATTTCAAGGTGCGGCAGGACACGCATACGCAAGGCAATCTACGCCAACCATTGATGCGTTGCAACAAAAAATAAAGACAATTGACAATGGTATTGCATCCATTGTTTTTGCATCAGGAATGGCGGCAGTCGTGACTACATTTTTGGCCTTATTAAAGTCAGGCGACCATCTGATTTGCAGCCGTTTTCTGTTTGGTAGTACAAACAGTGTGATGAATACGTTACAAAACTATGGTGTTGAGGTAACGTTAGTCGATGCAACCAATATAGCAGAAGTTGAAGAGGCTAAGCAAAGCAACACCCGCATGGTATTTGTTGAAACGATTGCAAACCCAGTGACACAAATTGCTGCATTGCAGGAAATAGGTGAGCTTTGTGCACGGCAAAAGTTAGTTTATGTGATTGATAATACGGTGGCATCAAGCTATTTATTTGATGCATCAACAGTCGGTGCAAGCTTGATTGTGACATCGCTTTCTAAATATGTTGCAGGGCATGGTAATGCACTGGGTGGTGCGATCACAGATACTGGGATATTTGATTGGCAAAACTACCCTAATATTTTTGAAGCTTACCAAAAAGGCGATGCAAAAATGTGGGGGATCAAGCAGCTTCTTAAAAAAGGCCTGCGTGATATGGGGGGGTGCTTAAGTTCTCAAATGGCGCATTTAATTTCAATTGGTTGCGAAACAATGGCACTTCGTATGGATAGACAATGTGATAACGCAATGTCCCTCGCTGTTTTCTTAGATGCACATCCAAAAGTTGCCAAAGTATATTATCCTGGTTTAAAATCCCACCCCCAGCACGAAATGGCTAAAAAATTATTTAAAAAATTCGGGGCGATTTTAAGCTTTGATTTAAATGAATCCGAAGATTGCGGCGCGTTGTTAAATAAGCTTAAAATTGTTATTTTAGCGACACATTTAGGAGATAATAGGACACTTGCGTTGCCTGTTGCAGCAACAATATTTGCTGAGGGAGGGTTAGATATGCGTTTGAAAATGGGCATTAGTGAAACGATGGTGCGTTGTTCAATGGGCATTGAAAATACCATAGATCTTATTAATGACTTCAAGCAAGCACTTGATTAGCACTTGGCCAATGTTATGCTTCGCGTTAGAAGAAAATGATCTACGCGCTTTGGGGGTGGTAACTCGAACACCCACTTTTTGATTGAGCGGTGCAATGTTGCCAACTTGTTATAGAAAACCGAGCCCCGCTCAAATGACAGCTGGGTATTTGATGATAACAATTAAGGGGTACATTCGAGCAGGGCAGGATCATGTGGTGCTTATATGCTGACCAAACAATATTCTCAGATATGAATTTTTGATCCCAATTGAAGTTTTATGTTTTTCCGCGGCATTGTCTTTAAAAGATTTGCTTTTATCAGATTTGCCAAAGACCTTCTAAATTTAGATAAATTTCGTGCGCCATATTGAGTATAAAGTTGGTATTCATCCTCTCTAAATGTAACATCTAAACGGTTAACATCGATCTTTTATATTGCTTTAAAAAATGTCATATTTAGGCATTTTATATGTAATTAGTGGGCTAAAAATTTGATCTTGAGCACTCTTATAATTCAAAAGAAAAAAATCCGCCCCTAACATCAGTGCAGATCAGGACAAAGCATATTGATGTAAGGTCGTCATAGTATGATACCATGGCATTTAAATTATTATATAATACAATTGCATTACTTTCGAGAATTTATAAAATGGTAGACACTGAGTTTTTAGACGCCGTTAATTGTAGACGCACATTCGCAATCATATCTCACCCTGATGCGGGTAAAACCACTATTACTGAAAAAGTATTACTTTTTGGCAATGTCTTGCAAAAAGGAGGCACAGTCAAAGGAAAAAAGTCAGGGCAACATGCTAAATCAGATTGGATGGAAATGGAAAAAGACCGCGGAATTTCTATCACTACATCAGTTATGCAATTCCCTTATAATGGTGCCATTGTAAATTTACTTGATACACCAGGGCATGCAGACTTCTCTGAAGATACTTATCGTACGTTAACGGCTGTCGATTCTTGTTTAATGGTCATTGATTCGGCAAAAGGTGTTGAACAGCGTACGGTTAAATTAATGGAAGTAACGCGCTTGCGTGATACGCCAATTCTTACTTTTATGAACAAATGTGATCGAGATATTCGTGATCCAATTGAATTAATGGATGAAGTTGAACAAGTTTTAAATATAGCTTGCGCACCAATTACTTGGCCGATTGGTATGGGTAAAGAGTTCAAGGGTATTTATCATTTATTACGAGACGAAATAATCTTATATGAATCAGGTCATGGGCATGAAATTCAAGAGGTTCGAATTATTAAAGGATTAGATTCTCCTGAACTTGATCAAATCCTTCCTTTATTGATAGGAAACTTGCGCGAGGAAATACAACTTGTACTTGGTGCATCGAATGAGTTTGATCTTGAGTTGTTTTTAAGTGGTGATTTAACACCAGTTTACTTTGGCACTGCATTAGGGAACTTTGGTGTAGATCATATGCTTGATGGACTCATTGAGTGGGCTCCCAAACCACTTTCACGTATTGCAAAACAGAGAGTTGTTGAGCCAACTGAAGCCACATTTTCGGGCTTTATTTTCAAAATTCAGGCTAATATGGATCCGAAACATCGAGATCGTATTGCCTTCCTGCGTGTGTGCTCGGGTAAATATGAACAAGGCATGAAAATGCGCCATGTGCGAATTGATAAAATGGTCAGAATTTCGGATGCAGTGACCTTTATGGCAGGCGATCGGAGCGTTGCTCAAGAGGCATATCCCGGGGATATTATTGGGTTACATAATCACGGTTCAATTCAGATTGGTGATGTGTTTACCTCAAAAGAAGAATTGAAATTTACAGGTATTCCAAATTTTGCTCCGGAAATGTTTCGTAGCATTCGTTTGAAAGATCCATTAAAACAAAAACAATTATTAAAAGGCTTAATGCAACTCTCAGAAGAGGGTGCAGTACAAGTTTTTCGTCCGCTTCGTAGTAATGATTTACTTGTTGGTGCGGTAGGTGTGTTGCAGTTCGAAGTGGTTGTCCAACGCTTAAAATCAGAATATAAAGTAGATGCAGTTTATGAAACGATAAACGTTTCAACCGCACGCTGGGTTGAGAGCGAAGATTTGATTAAAATGACTGAATTTGAGAAGAAAGCATACAATAACTTGGCACTCGATGGGGGTGACAACTTAACTTATGTTGCGCCGACAATGATTAATTTAAATCTGGCTATTGAACGCTACCCTGCAATTAATTTCCGAAAAACGCGCGAACATTAAAACTGTTTAGGCTAGTTTAACCTTTGATAGATGCGACCGCTACGCGGTCTCATCTAACGGTGTGGCGATATTAGATTAACTTGTTAGCCCGCTAACGCTCCAACTAACAAGCCAATCAACCCGATCTAGAAATTTAAAATAGAGTAAACTCTAAATAAATTTACTCGGTTGGTTATCGCCACACCGATAGGATCCTCAATCTTGGTATACCCATGTTACATAGAAATGAAACGTCAGCAAGGGAATTTACGCCTAGTACCTCGCTATAATTTACCTAGATGACTTTTCATTTTTAAATAGCATGAGCATAAGTGTCAAACTAAAGAGGAACAATGTGTTGAGTGTTTGTAAAATATTTTTCAAGGATGAGAATGTATGCTCACAGATACGCATTGCCACCTAAACTTCCCTTGTTTTGAGGAATCATTATTATCCTTGTTAACGGATGCGCAACAACTTGGTGTAAAACGCTTTATTATTCCTGCAACAGATGCTAAAACTTGGCGACAAATTGAATTGCTTAGCCTTGAACACAAAGCAGTGTATTATGCTCTTGGTATTCACCCACGGTTTTTAGATGATTTTACTGAACAAGATCTTTGTTTATTATCCGATAAATTGCATGATCGAACTGAAAAATTTATTGCAATTGGGGAAATTGGTTTACATAAATGCTCTAATGAAAAACAACAACTTCAGGAGTTGGTTTTTACTGCACAATTAAAACTTGCGATGCAAGCTAAGTTACCCGTTATTTTACATATAGTAAAAAAACAACAGCGCGTATTGGAAATTTTAAAAGCATTAAATTTTCAAGAGGGGGGGGTTTACCATGCATTTTCAGGCAGTATTGAAATGGCAACTGAATTTATAAAATTAGGCTTTAAGCTCGGCATAGGTGGCGGAATTACCTACCCGCGCTCAATTAAAACGCGTAAAATGGTGAGCAAAATCCCTTTGTCGGCAATTGTTCTTGAAACAGACTCACCGTCTATGCCTGTATTTAATCAAGATCAAGGCGTCAATACACCGATCAATATTTTACTCATTTTAGATGTATTGTATGAACTTCGCAATGAAACAAAAGAGTCGATAAGGCAGCAAATTGAAAAAAATGTAAATGCAATTTTTTATCTGTGAATATATCGTCAATGAGATAGTGACATTTGTAGCTATTTTGCGTAACATAATTGTTTATTTAAATGTAATGTAGGGTTTATTTAATGGTTCAATATCCAATGACAATTGCCGGTGCGGAAAATCTGCGTAAAGAGTTAAAAAATTTAAAAAATGTTCTACGCCCTGAAATTGTAAAAGCAATAGCTGAAGCACGCGAACATGGTGACCTAAAAGAAAATGCGGAATATCATGCGGCGCGTGAGCAGCAAGGGTTTTGTGAAGGGAGAATTCAAGATATAGAAGCAAAATTATCAAATGCTCAAATTATTGATATAAGGAAACTAACAAACAGCGGCAAAGTTATTTTTGGGTCAACGGTAACTATTGTCAATATTGATACCGATGAAGAAGTTTCTTACAAAATAGTAGGTGATGATGAAGCTGATATTAAATTAAACTTGATTTCTGTTAGTTCGCCTATTGCGCGTGGGTTAATTGGCAAAATGCTCAACGATGACATTAAGATAGTGACGCCAGGAGGTGAGATTGAGTATGAGATCATTCGCGTGGATTATAATGCTTAGTACCACGTTAAGTTTACTCAAGATGCTATCTCAATACGGATAGGTGAAAACAAGATCCTACCTCAGACAACTTGGATATTTGACGATGCGGTGTAAATATGGAAAGTCAGCAAGACAAATTGTACTAATATCAATGTCCTCTAAATCAAATTATCCTTTTGATGATTAATTCGGTTAATTTGACATGCGAGTTAAGGCAGGGTATTCTCACGTTACATGTGTAGAAACGCTATTATTCTCGTGGTAAGTCGATTTTCTTTCCTTTGCTTTGTCGAAAGAGTAGAATTATATGACCAATTTTTGTTATATTAATTGCCTTTGTTTCTCGTATAATTGCGTCAATGATAAGTTGCTTCATTTCACGGTCATCCGTTGCGATCTTCACTTTGATCAGTTCGTGGTGTTCAAGTGCTTGGTCAATTTCAGTAAGTACACCTTGAGTTAGTCCATTTTTCCCTAACAAGATAACTGGTTTCAAACGATGAGCAAGGCTTTTAAGGTGTTTATTTTGTTTATTTGATAAATTCATAGAATTTTTAAGTTAAGTAAATTATATCATTTATTTTACTAGTATACTCGTTGTGAATCAATACTTACTAACTGTTTGATAGGAGATTAATCTTGTTAATACTAATTACAATGGATGGCTTATCTATTTATTTGCACGAATAACTTACTTGTGCGTGGTAACTTCCATTAACGGAATATTTATTTGCATCAACTTACGCCTAAAATTTATCTATTTTCTTGAGTAAAATTTTGACCAGATACTTAATGTAATTGGTATATACCCATGTAACGTAAAAGTGCAAATTCATCAAGGGAAATAGTACCAAGGTGCTAGACATAAAATTGTCCTCTGAGATGATTAACTACGTTAATCACCAAAGGTCGAATTAAAATAAATACTTTAATTCCTAAATAGTTATTCTTCATAGAGA
>JAGLDN010000162.1 GCA_023145575.1 Psychromonas sp. | reverse complement strand
GTCATGCCAGCGCGCGCATCTACTAAAAATAAAACAGCATCTGCTTCGTCAATTGCTAAAAGCGACTGCCCTGCCATTACAGCATCTAAGCCCTCTTCATCACCCGTAATACCACCGGTATCAATAACGATAAACTCATCTTCATCTAATTTTGCTTGACCATATTTACGGTCGCGAGTCAGTCCAGGAAAATCGGCAACAAGCGCATCACGCGTTCGCGTTAAACGATTAAAAAGGGTTGATTTTCCAACGTTGGGTCTACCAACAAGTGCTACAACTGGTAACATAATTTAATTTTCCTATAAACAATAAAGCCCCAAGAGTTTGGGGCTGAACTAAAATGAGACTACTAACGAGTTAAAGTAATCAATTTTCAGTCTAATTTCATTCGTCTGCTAATGCTTTTCTTTGCGTTAAAGCAGGTTTTTCAATGGCAATTAAATCACCACTTCGTGTTTGTAAATATAAGTAGTCATCCGTTTCAAGCGGTGCTACATACAATCCATCTGAATCTAATTCTTGTTGTGCAACAAACTCACCCGTATCACGATTTAGCCAATGTAAATAGCCATCTTCATCACCAACAACGATATATTCGTTTGCAATAGCAACACCGGTTATATTTCGATATGCAAGCTGCTTATTTTCCCAAAGTTGTTCACCTGAGCTTCGATCTAAAGCAAAAACATGACTACGATGATCGGTTACATATAATGTTTTACCTGATAGTGCGATATCATTATAGCCCGAATAATCCTGTGACCATAGTTGTTCACCTTTGAGTAAGCTAACGGCAACTAAACTACCATTATAAGCTAAAACATAAATGATATTATCATAAATAACAGGCTCCATATCGATGTCAGTCAATCGATCTAACTCTGTTGCACCATGCGCACGCGCGATCGGTAATTGCCACAAAGGTTGACCCGTTGCTAATAAAGAAACAGAAAGAAAACCATCGCTTCGACCGTAAACAATACCGCCCTGAGCGATTGCTGGTGTTGCACTTCCTCGCAATGTTAATTTAGGCTGTTTGTTACTTTGCGCCCAATTTTCTTCACCTGTATCTGAATTTAAAGAGATCAACTCGCCACGCATTGTATGAATAACAAGTGAGCCATTTGAATAAACAGGCTTTGCGATCACCTCTCCTTTTACTTTCGCTATCCAAGCTAGCTTTCCATCTTCTTTATTGATGGCAAGTACTTGTCCATTTTCGGTGCCGATAAAAAGATGTTCATAGTCTTGCCCAATACCACCTGAAAAACGTGCTGAACGATTGAATAAATTTTCATCTATATCACTAAAGTCAACAGACCATAGTTTTTCACCTTTATCCAACGTAAACGCAGAAACATCTCCTTCACGCGAAGCTGCGTAAACGGCAATGTTATCAGCGACTGGCTTTAGTTGAGAAAAGTATTTATCAACGCCATCCCCAATACTGCGATCCCATGCAATGACAGGTTCAAAAGTGGGTACAATGATCGGCAGTTCAGCTTTCGTTACCACATCTTCTTCACTTGAAAAAAGCGAGCAACCAGCAAGAAAGAAAATAGAACTCGCCAATAATATTAAATGTTTAATACAGTTTTTCATTTATATTCTCGGTATTATTTTACGTCTAGCACAGGTGCATCAGCCATTTTCTTATCTGCTAACGTTAAATCATCAAGTTGCATTTGTAAGATAGGATCTACACGACCAGCCGTTTTATCAACCGCTAGTTTAATTGCCGCGTAAGCTTTTTCATTGTCACCTTGCTTTAAATAAACAAGACCTTTAACTTCACTTGCTTTCGCTAAAAAAGCATTGTCAGTAACAAGCTCAGCTGTTTTAAGTGCCGCATCAAATTCACCCTGTTGTAATTGTACTCGCGCAAGGCGTAAGTTAATCACTGGATTTAAAGGCGCGTAACTATTTTTTGATTGTAATTCGGTTAAAACACTTGAAGCTAACGCAAGATCATTTTGTTTAACCGCTTCTTTTGC
>JAGLDN010000161.1 GCA_023145575.1 Psychromonas sp. | reverse complement strand
ATGGGAGATGCAAGCTTAATTTCCATTCTTGGGACGATTAGTTTAGTGAGTGCACTTGCTTGTTTAGGTATGCCATTGTTAACTAAGCATTTTAAAAAACGAGACTTATTTATTGTTTTATGCGCAGTAGAGTGTATTGCTCGTGTTGGTTTTTACATGTCAGGTTACGACAGTGCATTAGTTGTATTAACGTGGCTTGCGGTTGTGACGACGCTTAATATGATGAATAACCCTATTATGGCAGCAATGATCGCTGATACGGTTGAATACTCATATTTCCACAGTGGTAAACGTACCGCTGCAATCACTTTCTCGGGACAAACATTTACAGGGAAACTGGCTGTTGCACTTTCTGGTGGCATAATGGGGCTTATTTTAGCTTATATTGGTTATGCACCTGATGCAGCAGTACAATCAGAAGCTACGCTAAATGGTCTATTCTTCTGTGTGTCATTCTTGCCAATATTCGGACATCTCGTGCGAATTGCTATTATGTCACGTTATACATTTACCGAAGATCAGCATGCAATATTACGTGAGAAATTACACCGTGGTGAGTTTGCAGAAGGTGTTACCTCTTCATCTGCAACTAATAAATAACCTCTGAGCAGGGATCTGTTAACGATAAAGAAACCTTTGCTTAAATAACTATTTTGATTAAGCTCCTTTTATTTAGAAGAGGGGCTTTTGCCAAACGTATTAAATAGTTGATCTATTGCAGTAACTTCCTTATTCCCCCCTCTCGACTTAAAAAAATCCCCAATACAAATCAGTTTTAGCGCTCTGTCTATATTCATTTACTCATTTATTTTCCATTTAAATAAAGCAATTTTGATTGGGAAAGAGGATCGGTGTACAATCCCTTTTTTAATTACTACTACTTATTAATTACTTAAAGGATCACCTTATGCAGTGTCATCGTGTCAATGAAGTTTTAGAATTACTCTCTCCATACTGGCTTAAAAATAAAGAGCTGAGCCTATTAGAAGTATTAACATTAATTTCAAAAGAAGCCGGATTCGAAAAGCCGGTTGCAGAATTAACTGACGAAGTGATTATTTATCAGCTTAAAATGGATCAAGAAGAAAAAGGGGCGATGATTCCGGGGATTGCTAAAGATTGTGAAAATGATTTTCAAGCTGCTTTATTAAAAGCACGTGGATTAACTGAATAACTCCCTAAAAAAGAAAACAGAAGAAGGCAAGCTAGTCATGGGCGAACGGATAAAGATTAAAGAAATAAAATCATCTGCAACCAATTCAGTTGATCGATATAACCCAAGCAACCGTATTTATGTGCGTGCCGCTTACGGTCTCTTTCAAAAAATAAGACGCTATGTAGGATGGGGGCTTATTTTATCCTTTCTTTTATTGCCTTTAATACAATGGAACGGTCATCAGGCTATTTTGTTTGATCTTGCGAAACAGCAATATCATATTTTCAATATGACACTTTTTCCGCAAGATTTAACCTTACTTGCTTGGTTGTTTATTATTGCTGCCTTTTCTTTATTCTTTTTTACGACTTATCTCGGCCGTGTTTGGTGTGGCTACACTTGTCCGCAAACAGTTTGGACGTTTATTTTCATTTGGTTTGAAGAGCATATTGAAGGTGCTGCTAATAAACGCAAACGACTTGATCAAATGCCGTGGAGCTTTAATAAAATTTGGCGAAAAACAGCCAAGCACCTTGGCTGGATAACGGTCTCTATTTTTACAGGGCTTGCTTTTGC
>JAGLDN010000160.1 GCA_023145575.1 Psychromonas sp. | reverse complement strand
CAAGGTAGTTGACGTCTGATACGTATGCGTAAAACAATGAAAAAGCTAAAAGCCAGTATTCCAAATCAAATTAAAGTGCCTACCTACACACCCACTTTACGTTGGGTATTTCAATGTTTTGAAGGGATCAACATAGTGCAATATACAGACGATTATGACTATGAAAAAATTCATATTGATGGTTTAATGGAACTTCGAGAGAGGATAGTGAACTATATTGGAGGCGCTACATTGCATTATTATAAAATGGAAAAAGTGCCATAGGGACCAGATCAATGTGTGTTTAAAAAATCGAACAGTCCGTTGCTTAATTTTTTAAGAAACAATGCTAATGGACAGTTTTACTCTCCGCCAGGAGGCTTCAGCGTTAAATTATTGAGCAATTAACAACCAATTAGGTTTTATTTTCAATAAATTTGAACTCCGAAACTTGACTTAAATTTATTATTTATATTTATTGGAACATTATAAAATGTAGCATCGCAAGACCACCATTTCTTCATAATAAACCGAGTTCTCGATTCGAAAGGAAAGGCAACTTGTATCATTTAGTAAAGCTATAAAATAACTTTATATAACAAATAGTTAATAGCTTAATTTTAATCCCCCTCTTGCAAATTTTATGCCTCACATATAAGCACAATGTGCCAATCAGACGTTTCATCTTGAGATGACATGAGTATATATACCCATGATATTTAAATACAGTTAGGTTTACATAGCGGATCAATCGTTTCAATATAATGAAATGCTTATTACGAAGTATTAGAAATGGCTCTTATCCCATCAATGAACATTTGCACAGACATGATCAATAATAACATTCCTATTAGTTTTTCAAGCGCGGCTAATCCCTTATCTTTTAATAATTTATAAAGAAGCGGAGAGAGTAATAAAACAATAGTTGAGACTGCCCAAGCTATCATCAATGATGCAAACAATAATATTTTATTCTCTGGATGAGTTTTGGCTAACACGAGTAGTGTCGCGAGGGCGGAAGGGCCTGCAATCATTGGCATGGCAATCGGTACGATTAACGGATCTGAGTTATCTCTCGTTCCAAATAGATTTTCACCACTTGGATCGGGGAAGATCATTTTTATGGCAATGACAAAGAAAATTATCCCACCAGCAAGGGTGATCGATTCTTTTTCTAAGTGGAAAATACTTAAAAAGTTATCACCAAAAAAAAGAAATACCAATAATATGACTAGACCAATGAATGTTTCTCTTACTATTATTTTAGTACGTCTACTTTTATCAACCTTTTTTAAAATATTCAATAGTAGTGGGACATTCCCTAATGGGTCAAGAATAAAAAAAAGCAATATAGCGTTTGAAAATACTGAAAATGACTTTTCCATAACCACTCCTTCTAATTTTGCAAATATAACGATAATGAATTTAATATTCAAAAAGTAGTCGCATAATTGGCGTTACACAGTAAAACTAAACTTTCATTTTAAAAATGGTAAAAATAGCGCTATGAAAAAAAATAAATATTTAAACTGTACATTGATTACCTTGTCACCTTATTCAGTAAGACAAAGGCAATAGATCTATCTTGTTTTTCATACTATTGTCGCAAAAATATTGAGCGTTATTTAGCAAAATACATATTTTGTGTTGGCATTAGCACAATCTAACTGATAACCCAGCTTGTTACAACGTCACAGATAAGGGACCAAAAATATTAATGTTTTGTGTTGTATAAGAGATAAAAAGATTTAACTAAATATCGATTTCAAGTAGGTGTAAAAAACACCTGTGCAATATTCATACAAGTCGTGAGGAAAAGCAAAAGATATTATCTATAAATCAAATCTTGATGATAAAAAAATAGAATTGAATTATCTAAAGAAGACAACTCAAAATTAGAGGAAACAAAAACATGAGATATACATTCTGCAATTATTATTGAGACGTTATATTCAATAGAAGTTATGACAAAAAAAAATGAATCAATCCCGGACTAAAATTATTATAAATGATTGTTCTCTTTATAATAATTCAAAACAGAATTGATTCATTTTAACCAATAATATTCAATAATATTGATAACTTATTGACTGTAATTATGACCCCATCATACTATTTAGTGAATTCATTCCAGGTACTGGTCCCCCCATTCCTCCCATATCTGCGTTGGAAGGATTTGCTACTGATTTATTTTCCTCTTCATCTTGTTTATTTATTTTGTCAGTAATCATACATTCCGTCGTTATCATAAGACCTGCAACTGATGCGGCATATTGTAATGCACTTCGTGTGACTTTTGTGGGATCTAAAATACCCATCTCAATCATATCGCCATATTCACCAGTTGTTGCATTATACCCATAGTTATTGATTCCTTGTTGTACATTATTTGCAATAACAGAGGCTTCTTCACCACAGTTAGAAACTATTTGACGAAGTGGAGCTTCCATGGCTTTTAGTGCAACGCGAATACCAACATTTTGATCTTCGTTATCACCAGTGAGATCTTTTATCACGTGTGCAGCACGAATAAGAGCAACACCTCCACCAGCAACCACACCTTCTTCAACTGCAGCGCGTGTTGCATGAAGTGCATCATCTACACGACTTTTTTTCTCATTCATTTCAACTTCCGTTGCAGCGCCAACTTTAATTACAGCAACACCACCTGAAAGCTTTGCTACGCGCTCTGCTAATTTTTCTTTATCGTAGTCAGAAGTAGAGTCATCGATTTCTTGTTTAATTTCTGCAATACGTTCCTCAATAGCGGTTGCATCACCAACACCATCAATGATGGTTGTTGTATCTTTGGAAACAACAACGCGTTTCGCATGACCTAAGTCGTCAAGTGTTATTTTTTCAAGTTCTATACCGACATCATCTGAAATCATCATGCCTGAAGTCAATACTGAAATATCTTTCAACATCGCTTTACGTCTGTCGCCAAAACCAGGTGATTTGACTGCCGCAACTTTTACAATCCCACGCATGTTATTAATGACCAGTGTTGCTAAGCCTTCACTTTCAACGTTTTCTGCAATGATCAATAATGGTTTAGAGGCTTTAGAAACAGCTTCAAGTATTGGTAATAAATCACGAATATTCGAGATGCCTTTATCAAGCAGTAAAATATATGGAGAGTCAAGTTCAGCCGTACCATTTTCTGTGTTTACAAAATATGGCGATAAATACCCACGATCAAATTGCATGCCCTCAACAACATCAAGTTCACTTTCTAGACCTTGACCTGTTTCAACTGTTATCACTCCTTCCTTGCCGACTTTATCCATTGCTAAAGAAATTAGATCACCAATTTCGTGGTCTGAATTGGCTGAAATTGTACCGACTTGTGTGATTGCTTTTGAATCAGAACACACAATTGAAAGCTTTTTAAGCTCTTTAACAGCCTCTTTGACCGTTTTATCAATACCGCGCTTAAGATCCATAGGGTTCATACCCGCAGCAACAGCCTTTAAGCCATTACTGATAATTGCTTGTGCAAGTACAGTTGCAGTTGTAGTTCCATCACCAGCTGTATCATTTGTTTTAGAGGCAACCTCTTTTACCATTTGTACGCCCATGTTTTGGAACTTATCTTCAAGTTCAATTTCATTTGCTACTGTTACACCATCTTTTGTTATATGTGGTGTACCAAAAGATTTATCAATGACAACATTACGCCCTTTGGGACCTAAGGTTACTTTTACTGCATTGGCTAACACATTAACACCAATTAACATGTTGACACGAGCATCATTTCCAAATTTAACATCTTTAGACATTTTGTTTTCCTCTAATAAATTTATACTTCAATCGTAGCCACAATATCTTTTTCACGCATAATTAAGTATTCGTCACCCTTAATTAATTCAATTTTCAACTCAAAACTAAGAGTAAAAATAACGACATCACCGACTTTTAGATCAAGTGGTCTTTGCTCTCCGTTTTCTAAAACAAGACCACTTCCAACCGCAAGAACAGTGCCGCGTGTGGAGTCTTTAGTCATGCTACCAGTGAGTATAATACCACCAGCTGATTCAGTGTCTTTATCGATGCGCTTTATAAGTACTCGATCATGTAATGGTGTGATTTTTGGTATGCTTTTCATTATTGTTCCTAGTAAGTTAAATGAATATAAAATCTCACTCCCTAAATTTTCTTATACACCAGATCAGACGTAGTTCTATAAAGGGTTTGTCGATTCCTTAAGAGTATATGGAGACTCTTAATAAATTTATCAAGGCTATATTTATATATAAGTAACAAAAAAAATATTGGTATTGAATTTGATTATTGATCATGCTTAATTATAAACTTAGGTCTACAGTCATGTTACTTTAAGATTCTTTCTCAGGCTTTAGATAAAATGTTCGCTCAAGGTACAACTTAAGTTCTGATGTTACGCAGTAAGCTAAAATTCCATATGTAAAACTGTTAATGTATCGTTATGAATATAAATAAACAAATATTTGAGCTTTATGTTGATTACCTTGTAACTCCATGCTGTAGTGGTACAGTTATTTTGGCCACCTAGCTAGAGGTGATATTATTCACCTCATATTAGAATAGGTGACAAAATGAAGAAGCAAGCAAGACCAACATATACCGCAGAATTTAAACTTGAAGCCGCCCAGTTAGTTCTTGATCAAAATTACTCCGTTAAAGAAGCCGCGCAAGCAATGGGCGTAAGTAAATCAGCAATGGACAAATGGGTTCGACAAATTAAAACGGAGCGGGCGGATGGTAATCATAATCCAAGCCCTTTAACAGCTGACAAGATAAAAATTAAAGAGCTCGAAAGGAAAATAAAGCGGATTGAGTTGGAAAATAAAATAATAAAAAAGGCTACAGCTCTTTTGATATCGGACAGCTTGAAAAATTTAAAATAATACACAACCTACAAGAGGGTTACCCTGTTAAATACCTTTGTCAGTTGTTTAAACTTAACCGCAGCAGGTATCGTTATTGGTCTCAAACCTGCAATAAAATAACCGATCATCAATTAAAATCAGAGGCTGATGTGCGATCTATTTTTAATGAAAGTAAAGGCTCTGCAGGCGCTAG
>JAGLDN010000016.1 GCA_023145575.1 Psychromonas sp. | reverse complement strand
TGATCCCTAGAAAGAAAAACTCAAAAGTGGGAAATGCTGATATTGACTGGTGTTTATACAAATATAGGCACTTAGTTGAAAACGCCTTTGCAAGGTTGAAATATTTTAGGGCAATAGCCACTCGATACGATAAACTAAAGATTCATTTTGAAAGTATGCTCGCACTAGCTTGCTCAATGATTTGGTTGCCAATGTGAAAGATCAACAGCCCCTAACCTACCGAACTAAAAAATAATTTTAAACATAAGAAACAGTAACAATAAAGCCCAATAGCTTCGTCTATTTTGCTCTGAACTGGCAATATAATTTATAAATAAACTGTATTTAACGAAATTATTCGTAATGATATTAATTATAATTTTTTTAAAAAAATGTATGAACTGACTGGATGTTTTTTGTCTGCTATGTTTCGTTGATAGTCTATGAGGCATTTTTCTATTTTTGATAGCAATTATCGATACAATACTTTCGCTCTTTTTTATCTAAACCTAAGATATAATTTATAACTTATATATTCAAAGCGTTAGACCATGTAAAGTCTTCAAACATGAAGGCTCTTCATATTCCGAAGGTATTATAAAGAAGCCTTGTAATTGGATAAAACAAACGGCAATTGCGCCTCGGAAATATTTATTTTGATAAGGATTTAATAACCGCAACAAAATTAAGCCACAACAATAAATTATTAATTTACATGAACCGAGCGAGGCTGTAAAATTTCTCTTTTTCAGCCCACTTTATTTAAAATAAAATGAACATTAATTCACATTTGCTTGATATTCAATAAATCATTGTGTTTTTAAGAGTGGATTGATTAAATTGAGTGATAAATCGGTTTATTGAGGCGTGCAGGGAGGATCATTTGACGTTAGAGCTTCACCTTTATCTATAATGCAGGCTATTTCTTAACTTGTCTATATTGCGAACAAGACAATACATGGATCATTGTGCGTTCACTTTCTCTTGACCGCGGAGCGTGAATTTATGCATGCCTTCATTTACCGTGGTTATGCATGCCTTCATTTACCGTGGTATTGTCAAATACAGGCTTAATTGTACCTAGGCGTTTACTTTATTGCCGCCATGCTGTTCAAACATCAGTCTTGAAAGATCAACACGTCAGCACTGCTCTATGTCGAGATTTTATCACCGAGTTGATTAAGACGGGTGGCTTGACATTCGGATTCAAGCCTAACAAAACATCTTTGAGTTACGTGAAGTTAGATAAGGAAGAGTGAATAATGAACGCCCAAAACGGAATAAGGAAGTAGACTTAATTATTTATTTTCCAAATTCCAGGTTCTATTTTTTTATCAAGTTCAGGAAATGTTGTTCTATCAAATTTGGGTGTTTTACCTGCATCGAGTTGCTGGTTATAATCTTTCGCAAGCTTTATAACTTCATTTGAAAGCAGTAATATCGCAATTAAATTTACGATTGCCATTAAGCCCATAGAGACATCTGCGAGTCCCCAAATTAAATGATTGGATTTAATGGCACCAAACATAATCATGACTAACACCGCAACACGTAGAAAAATGATCCCTTGCATTTTTTTCTTTTGTAAGAAGATAATGTTTGTTTCTGCGTAAGAGTAGTTTGCAATGATCGATGTAAACGCAAAGAAGCATAGTGCGATTGCAATAAAAGGCCCCCCCCAATGACCAACTTCGTTTGTAAGAGCACGTTGTGTGATTTCAACCCCTCCCATACCATTAAATGAATTTAGTCCGCCAGAAATAAGGATGATCGAAGCTGTTGCTGTACAAATCACCATGGTATCAATGAATACACCGAGCATTTGAACGTAACCTTGCGATGCGGGATGATTAGGATTAGGTGATGCGGTTGCAGCCGCATTCGCCGCACTGCCCATACCTGCTTCGTTCGAAAATAAACCACGTTGAATACCAATCATAACCATTGCGCCAAATGCTCCTCCCGTTGCTTCATGCCAGCCAAATGCAGATTTTATTATTATTGCAATAATGGCAGGAAGCGCTGTGATGTTTATCGCGACAACATAAAGAGCAATCGCTAAATAAATAATTGCCATTGTAGGCACTACTTTTTCCGCAAACCTTGCGATGCCGCGAATACCAGTAAAAATAACAAAGCCTGAAAGAATAACTAAAATAACACCAACTATCGCTTTATTAAAATGAAATGATTCACTTAATGCGGCCGCAATTGAATTTGCTTGTACTGCATTAAAGACAAGGCCGAATGCGATAATAAGAAAAAAAGCAAATAAGCTACCCATCCAACGCGCATTTAAGCCTTGTTCCATGTAGTAGGCAGGACCACCTCGAAAGTTACCGTTTTTATCGTGAACTTTATAGGTTTGTGCCAACGTACTTTCTGCAAAACTTGTTGCCATCCCTAAAATAGCAATGAGCCACATCCAAAAAACGGAGCCCGGCCCCCCGATTGTGATGGCAATTGCAACACCCGCAAGGTTCCCCGTCCCTACACGCGCGGCAAGACTTGTTGAGAAGGCTTGAAAAGATGAAATACCTTCTTTGTCTGATTTGCGGCTGCCACGCATCACTGTAAAAGTATGAAAAAAATGACGAAATTGAATAAATGCTAAGCGGAATGTTAAGTAAACACCTGTTCCGATTAGTACGTAGACAAGTAGCTGCCCCCATAATAATTCATTGATATTATCAGTTATTTCTGACATATACATCCTTATATTGGGTTAGTTTTATTCTTTCATTAACATATAATTGTCGTAGATCCTATAAAATAGAGAATAGATTACATAAATATTTTATATTTTGTGATGTTTATTTACTTTTTAAGGTTTTTTAAGGAATTTAGCATTTTAAACAAAAGTTCTATTTTAATGACAAGTTCTGGTAATAATTTTTGATAATCTTCATCAGTACCTGTTGTTATCGAATGTAAATCAACAGTGATTTCCTCTACATAAGGAAGAAATGTATTTGAGTGATTTCTAAAAACAGTTTCGGCTGTGAATACTTGGCTAAATGTTGCTTTTTTTTGTTCGCGAAGTCCTTTAAGATGCTTATCTGCATCCACGGCCTTGTGGTAGATTAATTTTATGTGATCTTGGAGCTGCTTAGCAACGCGTTGCTTACTCATTTTATTATTCCTTATGCAATGACAGTTTTGTATTTTTTATCTGCTATTTCTCTGCTTAATTTTGGCACTAAATATCCAGGTAGTTCAATATTCATTTCATCAAGTAATAATTTTGCCTTTTTTTCTTCAATATCAAAATGTTGTGCTCCTTGTATTTTATCTAGTACAAAGAGGTAATAAGGAAAAATATGCGCTTGGCTTAAAGCTTCACTTAAATTAACCAGCGCTTCACTTGTATCGTTAACCCCTTTCAATAACACGCTTTGATTTAATAATTGGACACCCGCTTGATGTAGTGCGTTAATTTTAATTTGAAAATATGTATCAATTTCATTGGCGTGATTAATGTGAAGTACCATAATAACATTTAAAGATGTTTCTTTTAATATGCTCACTAATGCTGAGGTGATCCTATTGGGGATAACGACAGGTAGGCGAGTGTGTATTCGTAACCGTTTTAAATGTGTTACTGTTTCTAAGCGAGTAATGATATGTAATAGAAAGTCATCTTTACTCATTAATGGATCGCCACCGCTTAAAATAACTTCATTAATTTCGCGATGATCGTTTAAATATTTAATAATATGATTTAATTGTGTCTTGGTTAAATTGTTATCTTGATATGGAAAGTGCCTTCGAAAACAATAGCGGCAATTAACTGCACAGCCTGATTTTACAATTAATAGTACACGGCTTTTATATTTATGCAGTAATCCTGGTATTGCAGTTTGGTGCTCTTGAAGCGGATCAATAAAATAATCTTTATGAACAAGCTCTTCGCTTTTAATTGGTAACACCTGCTTTAGCAAAGGATCATTAATATCGCCTATTTTCATTTTTGAAATAAAGGGCAAAGGTACAATCAAAGGGAACTGTTTGCGGGCTATATTGCTTAATAACCTAGAATTATTAGAAATATTTAATAATTCGAGTAGTTTCTCGGGATTTTTGATAGCATTTGCGAGTTCTTTTTGCCAAGAGGCTGACTGTTCGGTAGTATTCAAAATAATTATTTTAGACATTAGCTTATTATTTATTTAAAAAAGAGGTTATCATGGCAACATATAGTACCAGTGATTTTAAAAGCGGTCTTAAATTTATGCTCGATAAAGAGCCTTGTGCAATTATCCACAATGAGCATGTTAAACCAGGCAAAGGGCAAGCATTTAATCGGGTCAAACTGCGTAAATTACTCTCAGGAAAAGTTATCGAGAAAACATTTAAAGCCGGCGAATCGGTTGAAGCTGCAGATGTAATGGACATTGAACTTGCCTACCTTTACACCGATGGTGAATTTTTTCACTTTATGAATGAGTTAACGTTTGAACAAGTTGCCGCAGATGCGAAATCTGTTGGCGATATGGCAAAATGGTTAACTGAGCAAGATATATGCACTATCACAACATGGA
Organism: Psychromonas sp.; assembly: GCA_023145575.1. Taxonomy (GTDB): domain Bacteria; phylum Pseudomonadota; class Gammaproteobacteria; order Enterobacterales; family Psychromonadaceae; genus Psychromonas. Next base: position 1,000 of record JAGLDN010000016.1, on the reverse strand, counting down.
ACGACAACCCCATTGTTGTCACGCCCCCGAATTTTGTTGATATTGAAGTGACAGAAACCGACCCGGGTCTAAAAGGCGATACTGCGGGTACGGGTGGAAAACCTGCGACGTTAGCAACTGGCGCGGTTATTCGAGTGCCTTTGTTTATTCAAATTGGTGAAATAGTCAAAGTAGATACACGCACAGCTGAATATGTCGGACGCGTCAAAAAATAAAAGTTTATATACACATGGGGCGTAAAAATGCACTATAAGGACTAGCTCAAATGTCAATGCAAATGAGGGATTAATTCTCTTCACTCATCGATTGTTGCAACTGAGTTTATTTCCGATCTGGTGCTCCATAGGCCGTGTAATATTTACGTCATATGGGTATATATGAATATTTTTTTCAGCATAGCTTTCATTGAGGATCTTTAATTGTAATAGAGTTGAATACAAATGCTCGGATCCTCCGTAATTTAAATATATGATGGCACAATGGTGAGATCCTTTTTTTCATATATTCTATCTCAATTGATATTAATACCAATTGCAATAAATATGCAATCTATTTACTGCTTTAAATAATTTATCTAATGCCTTTTAAGTTTGTAAAGGAAACGCTATTTACACCAAATTGCGCCTTTAATAAAGCTTTTTTACTGCGTAAAATCAAGAACACATACTTAATGTGATTGTTATAATGGATCATTTTTATTCAGTTAAAATATCAATTTTAAATATCCAAACCTGACTAGATAGCTAGGTCAAACGACGACTCAAAGTAAGAAAATACTCTTGATATTACTGACTAACGCGATGGGTTTACCCGATATTTGCATTAGGGGGAGAGAGTTGCATAAAATAAAAAAATAGCGTAATTTTTAATTTATACGCGTACGGTTGACAAAATAATTTAATAAACACTCAAAAAAAGTGCATTGTTGTGTTCTTTGTAGCTAAAAAAATAATTAATGTACAATGTTAGGGCCTGTTGATCTTTGTTTAAATAGTGTGCA
>JAGLDN010000159.1 GCA_023145575.1 Psychromonas sp. | reverse complement strand
ACTGACGACGTTCGGTTTAAAAACGAGGCTTTACATCAAAGCGCAAAAAACAACAATTGAAGCCTTACGCCTTGTGCAGCTCTCAACTGCGTAACATCAGTTATCATATATGTCCGTAGGACTAGGTGATACAAGCATAAGCGAGTGTATTACACTATAGATACAGGCAGCACCACATGCATTTTGGCTATAATTTTCTGAAAAGCCAAATTCATATTGATTATTTCCAGTTATAGTTTATTTGATATTGAACATCAAGCTAGATTTTAACCTGTGATTTAATAACGAACAGATTATGTAGAAAAATAGCACTACTCTGATTTATTTTCACCTATTAATTTGCTCGAAAATATATAAGCAACGTCTGATCGTTAGGCAATATATGCTGGCAATGACAGTTCGTATCATAATGTTAAACATGAGTCGGCTAACTAAACAAGGGGGGAGTTACCCGCACTTTAAAGCGATTTTCTTAAAGCTATATTAATTAGGTTAAGGCCATGCCTTCCGAAACTTCGTATGGTGTTATGTGGCAAGGTCCGCCCATAGAATGGGGGGAAACACTGTTGTTTGTGACCCTTGGTATTACGAATGGTTTCTTAGTGATGTCGACTGGATGAGGAAGATACGACAGATTGTTCGTTACTCAGGAAGGATCATAGACAAAAAAACAGGGAAGGTAACAGCGCCCGAAATGAGAGACACTGCAGTTATTTGGCTAAAAAGAGAAGCATATATATGATGACACCCATGTGACGAAAAAATGCTTTATTTAGGCACTAGCTCGGACACAAAGGAAAGGCACAATTAACGATTAGATACGCTAATCATTTGCCAGAGTTTAAATCAAAAAAGGCTCATTTGAACTTTATTTGTTGTCGAGTTGTCGATCCGAAGGCCAATTTAATGTCGAGTACCTTAGCAAAATTTGCCGATCTGACGTTTCATATTGATAGTCACATGGGTATATACAGTTACTTATTTACTTTATGGTAAGGACACTCTAAGACTAAGACCGGTGTCGACGAAATTAGGGCCGTAGGCGTTTTGAATTCTGTGATCTATAGGCACGAAACTTTCCCACCTTGAGGCAGGACACATATAAAATCCAGAATTATCTTCCACAATATAATGGTAATACATACGGCTATTAACATTTCTGAGTAACCGTATATAATATACTTGATCTTGATTGGAACTTTCACTGGATTGAGTTTTTCTAATAAAACTTAGTCTTAGGTTTACTAACATAAATATAGAGATTGGATCGTAGTTAATTGGGGGACTGTATGACACCTTGAATCCATATTTCTCCAGATAATTGGCCATTTTGTGTAGCGCAGCTCCAAATCTAGGCGACAAACTAGTAGTTTTAATTTCATCAAATATCAGCGAAGGATTAGGTGATACTAATTTAAGCGAGTGTATTACACTACATATACAGGCAGCACCACATGCATTTTGGCTATAATTTTCTGAAAAGCCAAATTCATATTGATTATATCTAATCAAAGTCATTTGATTGTCTCCATTTATAAATGATTTTATTTTTAGACATCAGAGTAGATTTTAACCTGTCAATCAACAGTAAACAAAAAAATCAAGGTTTAAAATTAATAACGTCGTTAAAATAAAAAACGATTTATTGTAGAGTATGGAAAAACCATACCAGACAAAAAATGCAATTGTGAAAAAATATTACATTATTAGAAGTTCTACTGATGACATACAAATAGAAGTTTTACTAATGACATACAAATTTATCACAACTCTGATTAATTTACACCTTGAATTCGGTTAATAAGCGCAACTTCATCGATTAGATGGCCAGCTTTTATAATTCGGCCATTTTCTTGACAAAGGAAATTATTTAAATTTGAAATTTGTTGCATCAATACAAAAATGGATATTGATCTTTACTGACGTTTTGTATTCATGAGCACCTCGATAGTGGATAATATTATCAATCATTAAAGTGTCCAGTTCAATTACACCAGAATAATAAGCCATGCTGCTATGGCTGTATTGAAAAATTCTTTTTAGAAAACACGACTCGCTCATCAATGTTCATGTTGTGCTCTTTTCCTAAACTTTCGATAAGTTTAAGACGTGTTAAAATACCTTGACTGTTGGCGATTTGAATGGCAAGTCCAGGACGCGCATTTAATTCAAGTAGCATAGGACCATGCTCTTTATCTAATACCATGTCAGCACCTAAATAACCCAAATTACACATTTCATAACAACTTGCTGCAAGCCGGATTAAGCGAGACCATTTTGGTACTTGCAATTCTCTTAACACTTTATTTGTATCAGGGTGATGTGACACAGGTAAATCAAATTGCACAGCGTTAATTGCTTTGCCCGTGGTGATATCAATACCAACGCCTATTGCGCCTTGGTGTAGATTTGCCTTGCCGTCTGAGGCGGCAGTTGATAATCGCATCATTGCCATGATTGGAAACCCCATAAATACAATCACTCGAATATCTGGCACGCCTTCAAAGCTAAAGCCTTCAAAGGCATTATCAAATTGAATAAGCGCTTCAACAATGGCAACGTCAATACTGCCACAGAGACTAAATAGCCCAGAAAGTATGTTGGTAACATGGCGCTGTATCTCAGAAATTTCAACTTCTTTGCCATTTGATTTATAGTAGCGTCCTTGTTCAATTTTAGTGATAACAAGGATCCCTTTACCCCCACTGCCTTTTGCTGGTTTAATAACAAACCCCTTGTCATTTTTGATATATTGCTCAATATGGGCAACTTGGGCTTGCATTGTTATTACACCGAGTAAAGCTGGGGTTGTTATATTGGCTTCTTTGGCAATAAGTTTAGTTTTTAATTTATTATCAACTAAAGGGTAAAATTCTCGGGGGTTGTAGCGGTTTATATAAGCGCAATTACGTTGGTTCATCCCCATGACACCTTTGCTTTTTAATTTAAAAGGGCTTGTGAAAAACATCGTTCACTCCTTATCCGCTAAGGGTTTAAAACGACGTAATTCAAGTAGGCGGTACCCAGTATAAGTACCAAGTGATAGCACAAATGACATTACAACGAACTGTAATCCAATGAAGTTGAACATTAAGTGACGCATGATATCATTGCTCATTGCAAAGTATGTAAGTACAGCAATCAGCAAGCTACCGCCCCCTTGTGTTAACACTTCTTTTGGACCTTCTTCTTCCCACAAAACAGACATTCTTTCGATAGTCCAAGAAAGGATGATCATTGGAAAGAAGGTCATTTTAAGTCCTTCTGTAAGCCCTAGCTTGAAAGCCAACACACCAAAAAGTGCAATTAGTAGGATCACCATGATGATGACGGTTGATATTCGAGACACTAAGAGTAAATTTAGTTGCGATAAATAGGATCTAATCACTAAGCCAACACCGACTATTAAAATAAAGCCAATTAATCCAGTGATCAGGCTTGTTTGTACAAATGCCATGGCAATGAGTACTGGCATAAATGTACCAGATGTTCCAATGCCGATTAATATACGCATTATGACAACAATCAATACACCTAATGGGATCATTAAAATACCTTTAAATAAAGCTTGATCTTCTATGAGGAGTGAATGTATTGAAAAGTCAAATAATTGATTATGCTTTATATTTTGAATAATTGGCGCAAGGGCGTGAGCGTCTTCTTTAATCATTGCAAAACTCACCTTTGATTTATATCCCCCTGTGATATCCAGTAAAGATCGGTTACTTTCATCCCATATTAGTAATCCGGTGCGATCAACTGATTGAATGTGATCCGCGTCATATAGTTTTTTTGTGATAACGTTATTTGAATTTTTTTGGTAAACTTCTATCATCTGGATCAGGTGTTGATTGCGGCGTCCATCTTTTAGTCGTAAAACACCAACACGTTTATTCGGTATTTTAGCTTCATTTAATAAAAAGGTTAGCAGCTCTATTTTTGATTTTTTACGAGAAATGAGTGTACTAATGTTTTGATTTTTATTTTTGGCATTTAACATTTTTAAAAGTTCTGTTGTGAAACTATTGGCATCAGCACTTGTCTCATTTGCTACTGCAATGATAGCCTTTGAAGCTAATGCGCCTCGATTACTTTTTGCTTGTTCTTCAATAGAGGGCATTTGAGTGATTGGTAAATCGCTCTGTTTATCCATCACACCTAACTGTATGTGATAATAAAGTGTTTGTTTGCCGGTCGCCTTGCGTATTGACCACTGTGTTTGTGGGGATGATTTTTGATTAATAAATGAAAGACCATAACCAGGTGATGTCGCGTTTTGACTTATTTGTGTATAGCCACTTTGCGTCATAGGTGTTGTCAGTTTTGCTAAGACGGGCTTGCCTTTCGCCTGAAAAACAATTTTTGCATCAACATTCCAGATCGTAACAGTTTTTCCAGGTAACCAAGGTACGTCAAAGGTCATGTGGCGTTGAATTGTTAGCGCCATGCCTATTATAAATAATCAAGTAACAAGTAAAATAAACGGAAGACGATTGTTCATAAATAGCCCTTATTTTTATTTTGCCATATTTTTTTGTTTATATTTTTTAAAAAGAAATGAGGAGCCTACATCAACAATTGCTCTGTCTTGCAGAATTGAGCGTCCAATTAAAACGGGATATACCATCTGTGAACGATCTGTTAAGTTAAATTCAGTGTAAGTTGATATATTACCTAAGTGAACTTGTAGTTTTATTACAGGACGTGTATTTCCTTTGTTTTGTTTTTTATTAGTGGTTTTGTTAATGGTGACATTACGTAGGATCATTGCCTCAATCGTTTTTGATTGCTTGCCATCCTTTGAGGGGATATTAAAACGCAACCAATTCTTGCCATCCCTTTCGAAACGTTTAATATTAATAGCACTGAGTGATGATGTACGTGCGCCAGTATCAATACGAGCTTTTAAATTCTTTTTGATTTTGTTTATATAAACCCATTCGGCTTTGCCGAGTACAACTTTTTCATCTGATACTTTTTTACAATGATTCTTTTGGTTTTGTTCAAGTGTGGTTGTCGTACAAGCGGTTATTAAAAATAAGATAGCAAAAGAAAGATTAGTTATTTTTTTTAAAAACATTTTATGTTCCTAAAGTATGACAATTGAATTTTTATGATCATAACTGTTCTCAATTTTAAATTTCGGATTTATATCACAATAATCTTACGTGATAGGCATGCGATTTTAAGCTGCTAGTTCATATCGAAATTGTCTGCATTACCAACTAGGTTTTAATTATGTATGGTCACTCTCCTTTCGAGTATTGTAACGCAGAATTTTCTTCAGAGACTTCCTTCAGAGGGTTTGTTTACTTTTCACCTTTACGCCATAAGGGTATAATTATTGGTTAATTGCTCAAATGCAGCATGCCAGTATTATAATATTGTTAATTGTATATTATTCCAATTTATGTCATCATAATGAATTTTTATTATGTGAGATTTAAATGCGATTAAAAATGAAAAAGCGTCTAGGTATACTCTTTCCTATTTTCACTATTTTCTTGATTTCATTGTTTATATTATCAATTTCAAGACTTGCTCTTTCTTTGTGGCAATTTGAACGTATTAACAGTGTTCATGGTTGGCTTCCGATATTATTTGGCGGGTTGCGTATTGATATTTCAACACTGTGTTACTTTTTAGGCGTCCCTGCGCTATTGTGCTGTTTTATGCCAGTTAAAGGTCGTGCGGGTAAAATATGTAAATTAATGCTTAGTTTATTTATTGTTTTTGTCCTGTGGTTACTTGTTTTTATGGAAGTTGTTACACCTCCTTTTATTTTAGAGTATGATCTACGTCCTAATCGTCTCTTCGTTGAGTACCTTGTCTATCCAAAAGAAGTGTTTGGTATGTTATGGGCAGGCTATAAGCTTGAACTTGTTATCGCCGCGGTCATTTCTGTTGTTACCATCATATTAGGTTGGAAGTTAAGTCAATATTTAGTGAAGGATCTTCGGTCACAACGCTGGTTCTATCGTCCATTTTTAGCTGTTGTTGTTGTGGGATTGGCTATTTTAGGCGGCAGAGGCACGCTAGAACATCGGCCTATTAATCCAGCCTTTGTCGCTTTTTCTGCAATACCGCTCGCCAATGATCTCGCGCTTAACTCGGCATATTCAGTCGCTTTTGCTATTAAACAGATGGCGGTAGAAGTAGATGCATCGAAATATTACCCACCAATGGATAAACAAACGATCATAGATTTAGTGCGTAAATCTACTCGATTTAGCCCAGATAAATTTACATCGAAAACGGTACCGACGTTAGTAAATCGAACGGCAACTTATCAAGGTAAACCTAAAAATTTAGTTATATTATTGCAAGAAAGTTTAGGCGCTCGCTATGTTGGTGCATTGGGTGGTTTACCTTTAACACCAAACATTGATAAATTAATCAAGTCAAGTTGGAGCTTTAATCGTGCATACGCAACGGGTACCCGTTCTGTTCGTGGTATTGAAGCTGTTATTGCTGGATTTCCGCCTACACCAGCTCGATCAGTGGTGAAACTTGGTAAGAGTAGAACGAATTTCTTTACTATCGCGAGTTTATTAAAATCTCATGGTTACCATACTCAGTTTATTTATGGTGGAGAGAGTCATTTTGATAATATGAAAACATTTTTCTTAGGCAATGGTTTTGTTGATATGCAAGATGCCCCCACTTTTAAACATCCTAAATTTGTCGGTAGTTGGGGAGCGAGTGATGAAGATCTTTACAATAAAGCTGATGCTCAATTTTCAATGTTACACAAAAAAGGGAAACCTTTTTTTAGTTTAGTGTTTAGCACGTCTAATCATACACCTTTTGCTTATCCAACAGGAAAGATAAAGCATTACAATGAGCCTGCGGCAACACGAGAAAATGCTGCAAAATACTCTGATTATGCTATTGGGACTTTTCTTAAAAAAGCTGAAAAATCAAGCTACTGGAAAGATACCGTTTTTGTTATTGTGGCTGATCATGATTCCCGTGCATACGGCAATCAGCTTGTACCAATAGATCATTTTAGAATTCCAGTTGTTATTTTTGGTGGGGGAATCAAAAAGAGAAGTGATAATCGCCTAATAAGCCAGCTTGATCTTCCGCCTACCTTGCTTTCTTTGATTGGCATGAATAGCCGCTCACCGATGATTGGGCATGATATGACAAAACATATTAATAAAGATAAGTTACGCGCTATGATGCAATTTAATAAATATTTTGCATGGATGGACAATAATTATAATGTTGTTATTTTCCAGCCACAAAAACCAGCAAGCACTTATGTTTATGATCCAAAAACAGAAGATTTAACAAAAAAAGCACAACCGAAATCGCTTATAACAATGGCTAATGCTAATGCGCTTTGGGGAAGTCTTGCTTATAAAGATGGGTTATATCCCTTTAAGGAGAAAAAGAAGAATAAATAAATATCATATTTTTTTTAAAAGTGAGTCATCATCAAATGCCGATCTGTTGGCTTACTTTTATCATTTTTTGCATTAGTCTCATTGGTTGACAATATTTTTTTCATAGAAACGTTTTAAAAATTCAGTTGGTTTTATAAATCAATCCCATGACAATGCGTTTTATATCAGATGTAACGAATAAAAAATCAGTTAATTTGCGATAAAATAGCTGTAAGTCATTACTTTATTACAAAGCTTTTATACCCATTTAAGAACTTGGGCTAATAACGTGGGGATATTACACTTATTTAATCGTATCAATAAAAATTTTACTTTATTTCTATCATGATCACATTATAAATTAAAGGTTTAGTTTTATCACACGTTAGATTCAAGGTTAGCGGGTGTTTAGTTCAGTAAAAGTGCTCATTAAGCACAATCTAGGTTAGAAATTTTTTCAAAGATCATGGGATACTATTAGGCGACAATTAACTTG